>JBIKIB010000179.1:0-7378 GCA_044361845.1 Chitinophagaceae bacterium
GCACGTATGCCATCTTCCTCGGTGAAATCAGCCAGGGCGTAGATTTTTTCTCTTTCCTGCATCACTTCCCACATCAGCTTATGACCGATCATGACCGTATTAAGTACGGTCTGTTCGTCAAACTCATACTGATTCTGCTTCAACACCGCCAAGCGCTCACCAGTCGAGATCTCCACAGAGCCCTTGTTCGGTTCTATCTCACCACTCAGGATCTTCAGAAAAGTACTCTTTCCTGCGCCATTCGCACCGATCACACCATAGCAGTTCCCCTTCATGAAACTGATGTTGACCTCATCAAAAAGAACCCTTTTGCCGTATGCCAGTGTGATATTCCTTGCAGCGATCATATTTGGTGGATTTATGGATGGAAACTCCTTCCCTGAAAGTTTGCAAAGGTAACGAATTCCGACCCTTCATAAGACGAAAAAAGAGATCGGACGTTCATGGCGGTCCGATCTCTCAGCTGATATGATTTCTGCCTTTTCCTGTCCTTATTTGAGGAAAAAATATGCCAGGGAAACACCCAGATATCGGTTCTTGTAAGGATTGGCGGGATCATTTGACAGATCGGACAGTCCAAGTGAGTAATTCACCTTCAACAGGAGTCCGTTGTTCATGATGAAACCGACCATGGCATTTGCACCATAGTCAAATCGTTTCATTTGGTCCTGTGCGGAGCCGAATGTGATATCCTCTTCTTCGTTCTGGACATTATTGTTGACCGTTACCTGCGCCTTCGTCTTTCCATGGAGGCCGATCGCAGCATAAGGTCCCGCTCCGAAAACAAGGTAATGATCTCCCAGTGGGATGCTGTAAGCCAGGTTGACGGGCAGTTCTGCATAGCCAATGGCTGACTGGAGGTCTATCCCGATCTGTGTCTGCTGCACCGAAAATACATTTTTACCTTTCAGGCCTTTACTGACGTAATTCAGTTCGGGCATCAGGCGGAGTCCGCCCTCCCCAAAAGGAATATCGGCCAGGATGCCTGCGGAATATCCGGTACGGCTTTCCGCAAAAAAATCCATCCCGCTCGTCTGTTCGTTCAAAGTGGCTTTAGGCTTTGAAAAGATGGCTCCTCCCTGCAAAGCAACACTCACCTGTGCGGTTGTGGAAAGTCCGGACAATACGATCAGCAGGGTGACCATGGATCTCATTTTCATACACGTTTTATTTTTGGATAAAATTTCCACCGCAAAGGTATGTCCGGTCAGGATGCGTCAAAATCTCCGGCAGGAATTAGGCTGAATTTAACAAGCGATAAGAGCATGGATGTCACCTCCGGAATGCTTGAACCGGCAGGGTAAAACTCATCCTCGCGCGCCAAATAACAGGCTTCCGATCCTGACCATATTACTGCCCTCCTCCATCGCGATGGCATGGTCGCCGCTCATGCCCATCGACAGTGTTGCGAATGATGGGTCGTCGTTGAAGAAGTCTGTCTTTACTGTATCAAAGGTTGATTTCAACGCACGAAATTCATGGCGGACCAGTTCCTTATCATCGCTGAAAGAAGCCATTCCCATAAGACCCTGGATGGAGGCATGTGCCAGACCACGCCCTCCGCCCGTATCTGAGAGCAGGTCTGTTAGTTCGTGATGGTCCAGGCCGAATTTGGTTTCTTCAGAAGCGATGTGCATTTGCAGGAGACAACCGATCTTCCTGCCCAAAATAGCTCCCTGACGGTCGATTGTCTGCAGCAATTTGAGGCTGTCAACACCGTGTATGAGGTGCACAAAAGGTGCTATGTATTTCACCTTGTTCCTTTGCAGATGACCGATGAAATGCCAGCGGATGTCAGCTGGAAGGATGGCCTGTTTTTCCACCAATTCCTGTACATAATTCTCTCCAAAGTCCCGCTGACCAAGGGCATACATTGCTTCTATGTCTGATGCCGGTTTTGTCTTGGAAACCGCTACCAGCGTCACATCCATTGATGTCAACATATTCCTTATCCGCAAATATTCATCCGTGTTGACAGGCATATCCGTAAAATGTGGGTGAATGGAAACAATTATTCATCTGAGTCATTCGGGCCGGGGTCTTTTCCCGTTTCAGCCCGTGACATCTTAGCGCAAGATATGCCGTCCGATCACGATACGCTGCACCTCGCTGGTACCTTCATAGATCTGTGTGATCTTGGCATCCCGCATGAGCCGCTCCACGTGATATTCCTTCACATAACCATACCCACCATGTACCTGTACCGCTTCCGTGGTGACCCACATGGCGGCCTCCGAAGCGAATACCTTGGCCATGGACGAGCTGACCGTGTAATCGATGTTATTGTCCTTTTCCCAGGCGGCCTTGAGGCATAGCAGCCTTGCGGCCTCGATTCGGGTAGCCATGTCCGATAGTTTGAATTGGATGGCCTGATGCTGGGAGATCTCTTTACCGAAGGCCTTCCGTTGCTTTGCATATCCAACCGCGCGCTCATAGGCACCTGAAGCGATGCCAAGGGCCTGTGCAGCGATGCCTATGCGTCCCCCGGCGAGCGTCTTCATCGCAAAAGTGAATCCAAAACCGTCAGCCCCGATGCGGTTCACCTTTGGCACTCTGACATCATTGAAAAGGATGCTGTGGGTATCACTGCCCCGTATGCCCATCTTGTTCTCCTTCGCCCCTACCATCACACCGGGCCAATCTTTCTCCACGATAAGCGTGTTGATACCCTTACTGCCCTTCGCCGGATCGGTCTGCGCCATCACGAGATAGACCGATGCAGAAGATCCATTTGTGATCCAGTTCTTCGTACCATTGAGCAGATAATAGTCCCCCATGTCCTCTGCCGTGGTCTGTTGCGAACTGGCATCACTGCCGGCCTCCGGTTCACTGAGCAGAAAAGCCCCGATATAGAGCTCGCCATGCTTTCGACCCTGTGCAAGAGGCACCAGATATTGCTGTTTCTGTGCCTCTGTGCCATAGGCCTCCAATCCCCAGGTGACAAGACTGTTGTTCACACTCATGCACACACTCACGCTGGCATCGACCTTGCTGATCTCCTCCATCGCCAGCACATAGCTCGCAGTATCCATGCCTGCTCCCCCATAGGCCGGATCGACCATCATACCCATGAAACCCAACTCCGCCAATTTCATCACCTGCTCCCGGGCGAACAGCTGACGATCATCCCGATCGATCACTCCGGGAAGACACTCCTGTTCGGCAAAATCCCGGGCGGCTTTCTGTATCATCAGATGTTCTTCATTCAACTGGAAATCCATAGTCAATTCGGTTTGATGTATGACCGCAAAAATAATCCAAATCAACTCAAACTAACAACTGTTCGTATTTTTTAACGGTAATAACGCCGTCAAGCGGCTATCTTTACCGCTAAATTCTCCCCATTGGAAGCTGCAAGGGCTAATTTCAGGGTGCAGCAAAAAGTCACCATCGTGGCGGTGCTGCTTTTCATCGTGAAGATCGTTGCCTGGAAATTGACGGCCTCGGTGGCGATCCTTACGGATGCGATGGAAAGTACCGTCAATGTGATCGCAGGTTTCATCAGCCTGTACAGCCTATTCGTAGCCGCCAAGCCCAGGGATAGCGACCATCCATATGGACACGGGAAGGCGGAATTCGTGTCCGCCGCAGTGGAAGGCAGCCTCATCAGTGTCGCAGGGTTGATCATTATTTACGAAGCGATCGACAACCTCATTCATCCGCATGTCATAAAGCAACTTGACCTGGGCATCATCCTGATTTCCCTGACCGCGGTGGTGAACTACCTGACGGGCAGATATTGTATCCGTATCGGAGAAAGGAACAACTCCCTTGCCCTTATCGCATCAGGTAAGCACCTGATCAGTGACACCTGGTCGACCCTTGGCATTGTCGTCGGACTTCTCTTGTTATTCACATTCAAATGGCCATGGCTCGACAGCAGCGTAGCGATCCTTTTCGCAATGTTGATCATTTTCACAGGATACTCCATCATTCGAAAATCCCTGGCAGGCATCATGGATGAGGCAGACAATGAATTATTGGAAAAACTGGTCGCCGACCTCCAGGCGAAAAGAAGCGAAAACTGGATAGACCTGCACAACGTCCGGTTCATCAAATATGGGAGTATCCTGCATATGGACTGCCACCTCACCGTCCCGTGGTACCTCAACGTGCATGAGGCGCACAAAGAAGTCGAAGCCCTTTCTGAACAGGTCAGATCCGCCTTCGGTGAATCAGTGGAAACCTTCGTGCACTCCGATGGATGCCTTGAATTCTCCTGCAGCATCTGTATCAAACAGAATTGCCCGGAAAGAAGATCCCCCTTTGTACGACAGATCGAATGGACCACTGAGAACATCTCTTCCAATCTTAAGCATAGGATCTGAAAAAGACCCAGTAACTCCATAGACAGATTCCTGGGCAAAAAAAAACCGGACCTATATAGGTCCGGTCGCTAATAATGCATACATCTTATTGGGAGATCTTGAATTCCACTCTTCTGTTCTGTGAACGACCCTGGGCAGTAGCGTTATCACCAAGGGGCTTATCCTGACCGTACCCAACAGGTGTCAGGCGGTCACCATTCACTTTCTTACCAACGAGATAGGCTTTCACAGCTGCAGCCCTCTTCTCAGACAGGGATTGGTTCGAAGCGGCATTGCCGACATTGTCGGTATGTCCTTCGATCGTGATGCGGATATCCTGATAATCCTCATTGAGGATCTTGGTAAGCTTGTCCAGTTCGGCTTTTGCACCGGTTGTCAGTGTGGCACTACCGGTCAGGAATTGTATGCTACCCGGATTGAAATCTATCCTGGGGCAACCGGCATTATCTGCAACACCTACAATCGTCGGGCATTTATCGTCTTCATCATTGATGCCATCACCATCGGTATCCGGAATTGGACATCCCTGGTAGCGGGCAAAACCTGCAACCGTCGGGCATTTATCCTCAGCATCCTGGATACCATCCTCATCCCTGTCAGGGCAACCATTGAACCGTACGATGCCGGCCACGGTAGGGCATTTATCCTCAGCATCCTGGATACCATCCTCATCCCTGTCAGGGCAACCATTGAAACGCGCTAAGCCGGCCACTGTAGGACATTTGTCTTGCGCATCAGGAACGCCGTCATTGTCACTATCCGGACATCCCTTGAATTTGGCTACGCCTGCGACAGTAGGGCAAGCATCATCCTTATCGACGATACCATCACCATCGGTGTCCTTTGGCTTTTCAACCACGACCGGCAACGCAGGAAGTGGAGCGGGAGCTACCACTTTTTTCTTTCCAACGGTGGTGCCCATTCCGAAGGAATAAAAAAGGTGATTGTTGGCATTTGACGTGATCGGGAACCGATATTGGCTCTGCAACAGGCCATATACCTCGTCAAAGAGATTCACCTGCAGTCCTAACCCTACAGGGAAATAGGCGGCATAGTATGAGTTCCACACCGATGCACCGGCACCCAGGGATACATATGGGGATACGATGTACTTGTCTGAAAGCAATTTGATGTTCAGATTCACGTCAGACTCCAGCATGGTCCGGGATGTTTTAAAGGCATTGGGCTGGGTGTTCGGGCGAGGATACTCCAAACTTGTCATCCCTAGCCTGACCATGACATCCATATTTTCCAGAATGCCCTTGGTATATGACAGTGCAAAACCAGGGTTCATATTTCGTGGACGATACCATTCTCCTTTTTCAAAAATGGAGCTCAGGCTCATGTTCTTGAGGTCTGCGGCAGTATTGAAATCATGTAGGGTAAAGTGTACGCCAACGGCATGGCCCTTTTTGTAGCTTTTTTTCTCCTGGGCACCGGCACTAAAAAGTACGCCCATGGACAATATAAGGACAATAATTTTTTTCATAAACAGTCAGTTTGTAATGAAGCAAAAATAATGGGACTCCTTTAAACTTGGAAATATTTGTTAAGTAACGATTTTTATTGGGTTTTAACGCTATCGGGTGAAGATTTCTTTCCAATGACATCCAATTTCACCCGGATGATTCCGCTTTTAAGGTATCCCAACTTCCCGGCGGCAGACCGGGTAAGGTCGACCAGCCGTTTGTTCCGATGGTGCAGCCTGTCATTCACCTTCACGATCACCGCGCGTCCATTTCGCAAATTGGTCACCCTGATCCAGGTTCCCAGAGGAAGGCTGTTATGCGCCGAGGTCATCTTTTCCTGACTGAATACCTCCCCACTGGCGGTCTTCCTGCCCACAAAAGCATCGGAGTAATAACTTGCGATCCCGAACTGAACACTATCGATCTTCACTGAACCGGTACTGCCGGGATTCCTTTGTGCATAGGCAGGATGCATCTTCATGGCGAGCATCGTCAAACAAATGATTGTACATCTGATCATTTGGCTTTTGTTGGATCAACAATGAAAACCCGAAAAAAACAATCCTCGGATGCATTTCACCGCAGAAGCAACCGCTTAGGATCTGCGGGAGAAGTATCTTTCCATGATCATTTTATCTTCTTCGTAAACATCTTCCAGAAAACGAATCTTCCCACCTGTTGCAAAAGCTGTGAAATACCGCAGGAAGATAGGGGTTGTACTTTTAAGGGTCAAGGTACGCTGCTCCTTTCTTTCAAGATAAACTGATAAAGAGTCTGGGTGTCCGTTCAGACTATCCACCGCCATCAGCCTGGAGGCGAGCTCCTTCCATCCCTGGACACGCACACAACCATGGCTGAGCGATCTCGACTCCCGCTGGAAAAGCCCGCGTGCATTCGTATCATGCAGATAGACCGCATACTTATTAGCGAAATTGAATTTCAGTATCCCAAGTGCGTTGTTGTCGCCTTCTCTCTGACGGATGAGATATGGAAAATATGACTTTCCAAGCTTGCTCCA
Source organism: Chitinophagaceae bacterium (assembly GCA_044361845.1). Lineage (GTDB taxonomy): Bacteria > Bacteroidota > Bacteroidia > Chitinophagales > Chitinophagaceae > Pollutibacter. The sequence goes on from JBIKIB010000179.1 coordinate 6,816, forward strand.
GTCGATGCCGTATGGATCTACCATTTTACCGTTCCGATCGATCAGGATGTAATTCCGCCTTTTCAGATATCCCGGATCACGACGGACATTGGGGAGGATCTCCCGAAAGATGATGCTGTATGGAACTGTCCAATGTGGGTAGGTGACTATGTTATGGATGACACTGTTCAGCAAAGGAGTCCTGTTCGCTGCAGTACCAACAATGATTTTGGTCTCGAATACGACGGCTCCCGTATCAAAAAGCTGCAATCGGTAAGAAGGAATATTCACCCATACATACCTCTCCGGCATCTTCGCGGGCAAATGCTTATAACGGTCGAGGTTCATGGCGAGCCGGCAAAATTTGTAAAAGCCAGTATTGTTAAGTGACTTCACCAGTGCGGGGCCCGCCTTGCCGTCAACGATCAGTTTTCGAGCTGCCTGCGCCCTGCGGATGGCTTTGCTCAGTGTCAGCGAATCGGCGGGTGTTTTATTGGATGGTAAGTATTTAGATTCAAAAAGCCGGGCCTGGAGTTGCTTCACAAAACGCATGGAATCCTTATATGGATATTCCACCATGGTGT
>JBIKIB010000014.1:0-23661 GCA_044361845.1 Chitinophagaceae bacterium
AAACCGCAACGGCATGAAAGACCTTTCCCTTATCATAAATCAGGCCGCCGATGCTTTGAAAGCCATAACTCCCCAAAGCCTCATGCCAGACCTTATTGGAACCAGTGAAAGTAGGTTACGGGAGCTTGATACCCGTGGATGGGTTGAAGCATTTGTCATGACACTGCCCACAAAGCCATCCGGCACGGAGGATCAAGAGGATTATCGTATCCAGATGCAGCACATCGCCGACCACCTGAACAAGCAGACTGAGATCCTGAACCATGAACTCAGTCGGATCAAAATATTACGTGCCACCCTCAACCTAGGCAGGTTGGATCCCCTGATTGAAGCTGCTCGGGGGCTTGTGCGCCCTTTGTATACACTCTCAGCAAGCCTGCAGGACTGAGTGCTGCATCTTTTACCAAGTTTATGCTTCCCGGGTTGATTGCATTCCCCATATCTGCTCAACCATTTAGGGCTTTGAGCGTTAATTCATAGGAAACTTGGGTTTCAATATAAGTTTCCATAGTTTTGCACCTCCATATGGACATTAAAGACAGAATACAGGAAAAGGCGACAGAGATGTTCATGAGATGTGGCATACGTTCAGTCTCCATGGATGACATTGCGGGTGCTCTGGGCATTTCCAAGAAGACCATCTATTCTTGTTTTGTCGACAAGGATGAGTTGGTGGAGTCTGTCATTGATAAATTCCTTCGGGAATCTGAAGTTCAGATCAGTGAGTTATGCAGCAGGGCAGAAAATGCAGTGGAGGAGATATTTCTTTCCATTGGCATGATCGAGGGTCAATTTCGAAATTTGAACCCAGTCGTGCTTCATGATCTGATGAAGTTTCATCACAAGGCTTATGGGTTGATCAAAGACCACAAGTACCGCTTCCTGCAGCATATGATGAAGGAAAACATGGAAAGGGGAAAGCGCGAGGGGCTTTACCGTCAAGACTTGAATGTTGAGATCATGTCGAGGTTCAGGATCGAGTCGATGATGGTGTTGTTTGATGTGGAGCTTTTTCCACCGCGGCAATTCAACCTTGCGGATGTCTCCCAGGAGGCGCAGGAAAACTTCTTGTATGGGCTATCAACCATAAAAGGTCATGAACTCATCTCAGAGTATAAAAAAACAAGGGCAATAAAACACACATGAGCAATCCTTATATGATGTCCAGATCATCCATTTTATCGTTGTTTTTTCTTTTTTTCTCTTTTGCCGCCGGTGCGCAAAAGCAGTATTCATTCACGGCAAAGGAAGCCGCGGATTTTGCGCTGAAACACGTGACAGAACTGAAGAATTTGAAGATCGACAGGCAGCTCCAGGAAGCGCAGAACAAAGAGATCACAGGTCAGGCCCTCCCTCAGGTCTCTGGATCTTTCAGTATGCAGAAATTCTTCAGTATACCGGTGACCCTTCTGCCTGATTTTGTCTCCCCTCAGGTGTATAATGTTTTACAGGAAGAAGGTGTCAAGGATGGCAATGGCAATCCCATCCAGCAGCCAGGTGGTCCACCTGTTTTTTTCCCGGCGCAGTTTGGCGTACCGTGGCAGTCTTCCGCCGGTATTTCATTTCAACAGTTGTTGTTTCAGCCAGATGTGTTTGTTGGTCTCCAGGCCAGATCTGCTGCATTGAAACTGGCGGATATGAACGTCAAGGTGATGGAGGATAGCGTGAAGAGCAGTGTCTTGCGTGCTTATTATGGGGTTTTGATCGCAGAAAAAAGAAAAGTTTTTCTGGACGAGAGCCTGAACCGATTCAAAAAATTGCAAAGCGACCAGGAAAAACTTTATAAAAACGGGTTCGCTGAAAAACTCGATATCGACAAGACGCAGGTTAGTCTGAACAATCTTCAGTCCACAAAGACCCAGCTGGACAACCTGATTTACATAGGGTACGCTTCTCTCAAATTTGTGATGGGTCTATCTCAGAAGGATACACTTAATTTAACGGATAGTCTTTCCACGGATGTGGTGAAGGAGGCGTTGCTTAACGGAGCGGATTTTCGGTATGAGGACCGAAACGAGATACAGTTGATCAATACAGCCACTGAGCTTCAACAATTGGATATCAAACGATACAAGCTAGCATACCTGCCGACAGTTGCGGCCTATTGGAATTACAGCCGAAATGCCCTGCGTCAGGAGTTTAACTTCTTCAATACGGACCTTCCCTGGTTTAAGACCAGTGTAGCAGGTCTGAGCGTCAACGTACCGATTTTCGATGGTCTGCAAAAGCAATCACGTGTGCGGCAGGCAAAGCTCAGGCTTGAAAAAACGGAAAATAACAAGGAAAATCTGGAGCGGGTGATTGATTTCCAGCGGGAAGCTGCCATCAACATCCTGAAGAATTCATTGGCCACGCTTGATGCACAGGAAAGGAATATGAAACTGGCCGAGCGTGTCTTCAATACGACCAAGAAAAAATATGAGCAGGGTCTGGGTTCCAGCTTTGAGATCCTCCAAGCCGATCAGGAATTCCAGATATCCCAGGGCAATTATTTTCAGGCCTTGTACGATGCCGTCAATGCCAAGATCGGATATTACAGATCCCTCGGAAAACTCTGATAACCAACATTCGTTTCTAACAACACAACCAAAATAGATATATGCGACCATTAGCAGTGCTCATCGCCATGATCTTCCTTGTATCCTGTGGTGAAAGCAGGAAAGATAAGACGGCCGGACTCACGGATAAGAAAATTGAATTGGAGGCTCTGAAAAAGCAACAATCCGATATCTCTGAAAAAATCGTGAAGCTCGAAGCGGAGGTTTCAAAAGAAGATCCATCCGGTGCGGCGGAGAAGGTGAAACTCGTAGGGGTGACAGAGCTGGTGAAGCAGGATTTTGCACACTATATTGACTTGCAGGGAAAGTTGACGACAGAAAACATCTATTATGTTTCTCCACGTGGAATGGGTGGTCAGGTGCGGGCGGTATACGTGAAGCAGGGCGACTACGTCAAAAAGGGACAGCTCGTGTTAAAGCTGGAGGATGCCGTGATCAGACAGAACATCAAGCAATTGGAGTCGCAGTTGGCATTTGCGAAAGACATCTATGCACGGCAGAAGAATCTCTGGGATGAGGGAATCGGCACAGAGGTGCAGTTCCTCTCTGCCCGAAACAATGTTGAAAGCCTGGAGAAGCAGATTTCGGTTGTAAAAGAGCAGGCAGGTACGTCCAATGTATATGCGGAGGTATCAGGTATCATAGAGAATGTCAACATCCGAGTTGGGGAGACGTTCACAGGATCACCACTGGCAGGCATCACCATTGTCAATCCAAGCGCCTTAAAAGCTGTCGTGGATGTGCCTGAGAATTACATTTCAAAGATCCGGAAGGGAATGTCGGTGGTGATCGATGTGCCCGACCTTGGCATGAAGTTCAATTCGCAGATATCCCTCATCAGTGAGACGATCAACATGAACACCCGCAGTTTCATCGCGGAAAGTAAGATGCCGGCCACCTCACAACTAAAACCAAATCAGCTGGCTGTTGTCAGAATCCTGGATCATCAGTCAAAGAATGCTGTCGTCGTTCCGGTTGAGACTGTGCAGACTGATGACAAAGGGAAGTATGTTTTTGTGATGAAGGAAGAGAATGGTAGAAAGGTCGCCCGGAAGATGCCTGTGATCATTGGTGAATTCTATGATGAACTCATCGAGATCAGGAGTGGACTGACGGGTGGAGAGAATCTTGTCACACGGGGCTTTCAGGGCCTGTATGAAGGTCAGCTCATAGACCTCGTCACAAACTGAGCATCGTAAAGATTCCACAGTCCATTAACAAAAAGTCAAGCATGTCAAATCAAAAGAATACCATACTCACACCGGATGAATTGAGGAAAGGTAAAACCTTCTTCGCAACGGATTGGGCGGTGCGGAACAAGACAGCGGTCTATCTGATCATTTTGTTTGTGACCGTATGGGGTATAAATTTATTCGTCAATCTACCAAAGGAGCAATTCCCCGATGTGGTCATCCCAACGGTTTATGTGCAAACCGTCTATGTGGGCAATTCACCCAAGGACATAGAAAATTTGGTGACAAGGCCTATTGAGAAACAGCTTCGTGGGATCACCGGTGTCAAGATCATTAAGATCACCAGTACATCCCTGCAGGATTTTTCTGCAGTCATCGTAGAGTTCAGCACATCGGTAAAAACGGATGTCGCACTGCAGAAGATGAAGGATGCGGTGGATAAGGCCCGTAAGGACCTGCCGAAGGACCTAACCCAGGAGCCCACTGTCCAGGAGATCAGCCTCTCGGAATTCCCGATCATGTCTGTCAATGTCAGTGGCGACTTTGACCCTGTGAAACTGGGTGATTTTGCCGAGTCGCTGAAGGATCGGATTGAAGAGTTGCCCGAGATCAACAGGGTTGATGTGGTTGGAGCGCCAGAGCGTGAGATCCAGATCAATGTGGATAAATTCAAAATGGAGGTCGCTAAGGTTGGGTATACGGATATCGAGCAGGCGATACAGCGGGAGAATGCCGATATTTCAGGTGGATTGCTTGAAGTCGGTGATCAGAAGCGAACGCTCCGTGTGAATGGGCAGTTCAAATCAGCATTGGATCTGAATGCTGTCATCATAAAAAATATAAGCGGTAATATCATCTATCTGCGTGATATCGCTGAGATCAGGGATACTGTCAGGGAAAAGGAGAGCTATGCGAGACTATTGGGCAAGAATGTTGTAACGCTGAGCATCATCAAGCGAACAGGTGAAAACCTGATAGGGGCATCCGCCAAGATCAATGCGGTGGTTGATGAAATGCGTAAGAATGATTTTCCGAAAAATCTGAATATCTCCATAACCGGAGATCTGAGTATCAAAGCCGGTGCCGCTTTCAATGAACTTGTTAACTCCATTGTTATCGGCTTCATATTGGTGATGCTGGTCCTGATGTTCTTCATGGGTGTTACAAATGCGTTTTTTGTGGCATTGTCAGTGCCATTGAGCATGTTCCTTGCATTCATCTTTTTACCCAGTGCGGAATTTTTCACCGGCTCAAGTGTGACATTGAATTTCATTGTACTCTTCGCCCTTCTTTTTGGGCTGGGCATTGTGGTGGATGATGCGATCGTCGTTATTGAGAATACACACCGGATCCATGTGCAGGGGAGGGGTTTGATAACGACCATGGATTCCGCACGATATGCCGCCGGAGAGGTGTTCATTCCTGTTCTTGCGGGTACGCTCACTACGCTTGCGCCCTTTGTACCATTATTGTTCTGGCCGGGGATCATTGGTAAGTTCATGATCTATCTTCCGACCATGCTCATCTTCACGCTGACGGCATCACTCATAGTAGCCTACATCATGAATCCGGTTTTTGCTGTTGACTTCATGGGGCATCCTGAGGAGGAATATAAAGAATCAAAGTCATCGATTTTCCGGAAACCCTTGCTATGGGTTGCGGTCGTTCTAGGTCTGCTCCTGGATATCATTGGATATACGCAGGATCATTCAGGATATCGGTTTGCAGGAAATCTATTGCTTTTGATGGCGGCACTGGCTGTATTCAACCGGTACGTGTTACATGGCATGATCCATAAGTTCCAGAACAAGATACTTCCATCGATGATGAACAGCTATGAGAAGTTATTGCGCTGGGCTTTGTACGGATGGCGGCCTGTATGGCTGCTCGTCTCGACCTTTGGTCTACTCATCGTTTCTTTCATGTTCTTTGGTATGCGAAACGTTCCGGTGGTGCTTTTCCCTTCAGGAGATCCGAACACCATTTATGTTTATATGAAACTTCCTGCGGGTACGAATGTCAAGTATACTGATTCCATCACCCAGGTACTTGAAACGAAAGTGTATAAAGTCCTTGAGATGGATAAAGGACAGGAAAATCCTATTGTGGAAAGTGTGATCGCGAATGTGGCGGTCGGCGCCAGTGATCCAAATAGCGGTGACAGAAGCACCCGTCCTGAATTGGGACGCATTCAGGTATCCTTCCTACCTTTTGAAAAAAGAGAGGGCAAGTCTACGGCCACTTACCTCGATTCCATCAGGTCTACGATCAAAGGCATTCCGGGTGTGGAAATATCCGTCGATCAGGAACGGAATGGCCCTCCGACGCAGTCTCCCATCAATATTGAAGTGTCCGGTGAAAATTTCGAGAGCCTTACCACCACAGCAGTTGCGTTGAAAAACTACCTCGACAAGAAGAACATTCCAGGTGTGGAGGAACTCAAGCTTGATATCGATCTGTCAAATCCGGAGATAAACATACGGGTGGACAGGGAGCGTGCACTGGCACAGGGTATATCCACTGGTCAGATCGGTATGGAGATCAGGACCGCGCTTTTTGGCAAGGAAATATCCAAGCTTAAGATAGGGGAGGATGAATATAAGATCCAGCTACGCAACCGTGAGACACAGCGACAGACATTGTCACAACTGCTCAACATGCGGATCACTTACCGTGATTTCACGACGGGTCAGATCAAACAGGTCCCGATCAGCTCTGTTGTAAAAGTCGATCTTGGCAGCACCTATGGCAGCATTAAGCGGAAGAATCAGAAGCGTGTCATCACGATCTTCTCCAATGTGCTTCTGTCGCAAGGATTTACACCACAGGCCGTAAATGATGATATTAAAAATGCGATTGATAATTTCAAACTGAAACCACAGGATGTCAGCATAACGCAGACCGGGGAAGGAGAGCAGACAGCAGAGACAGCAGCATTCCTGCAGTCCGCTTTGCTTATTGCAATGGGTCTCATTCTGTTGATCCTGGTACTTCAGTTCAATTCATTCAGCAAGACGGTGATCATCATGTCTGAGATCGTGTTCAGCCTTATCGGGGTGCTGCTTGGATATGCACTCACCCGAAGTACTGCTTCGGTGGTGATGACCGGTATCGGTGTCATCGGCTTGGCAGGCATTGTTGTGAAGAACGGAATCCTTGTGATTGAGTTCGCTGATGAGCTTAGGATGAGGGGTATGCGCGTCCGTGATGCGGTCATCGAGGCGGGAAAAACACGGATCGTTCCGGTGCTACTTACTGCACTTGCAGCGATCCTGGCATTGATACCGCTTGCGGTTGGACTGAACATCAACTTTGTGACACTGTTCACCGACTGGAATCCACATATCTTTTTCGGTGGGGATAATGCATTGTTCTGGAAACCATTGTCATGGACCATCATCTGGGGACTCATTTTCGCTTTCTTCATGACCCTGCTCATGGTACCCAGTATGTACATCATAGCCGAAAGGCTGAAGCGACCGATGAATAATTTCTTCCATGGAAAATGGATCTCCATCTTTGGTTTACTTGGTCCGTTTTTCTTCATCCTGACGGGTATTGTCTATGTTGTACGATGGCTGCAGGGCAAGCCTGTGTGGAACGGACTTGTTAAATATTCCAGGAAACGCTAAATCCTGATCAGTCTGAATCTTTATGATGCCCCTCCCCTGTGAGGGGTATTTTTTAACCTGGAATTTTTATGGAGGAGGATCCTCCGTGCGGTTCAATTAAAACAGATGTAAGGAGGCAAAAGAAAAACCGACAGTCAGACTGTCGGTCGTTTTTCTCAAACCATCCGTGTTTGTATTTTTTCCTGAGTGGGAGTGATCGTTTTTTGTGCGCAGTACTTCGAATCTTTTCGTTATTTCCCTGCGGTTGATGACGTAAAATTAACAGGGTTTTTACTTATTTGATAATCACCGGTCGAAGTAATAATGGCTTTGGTCGAAATGCGAAATCCTATTTCCGATCATGATTTCGATTGATCTGGGACATGATTGACAGCAGTATTGGCAGGGGTTTTGAAGGAATGTTTCATAAAAGAAAAACCGACAGTCAGGCTGTCGGTCGTTTTTCTCAAACCATCCGTGTTTGTATTTTTTCCTGAGTGGGAGTGATCGTTTTTTGTCTGCGCAGTGCTTCGTGTTTTTTCGTTATTCCCTGCGGTTGATGAAGTAAAATTAACAGGGATTTTACGTTTTTAAAAATCGTCCATCGAAGCATACATGCCAGTAGTCGAAAATGATAGGAATCATACAACGAATGAATCTGAAGGATCCGCTACGGAAGGCATCGTTTTTATTGACGTGGATAGATGCGTGTATGAAAGAAGCCATCGTTTTGGGAGCGATGGCTTCTTTTCCGGTATTGTATGATCTGTGTGGTCAGTCTCTGCTGCTGAGTTTGGATAGGAGCCGGAGGATCTCTATATAAAGCCATACTACTGTGACCAGGAGCCCGAATGCACCATACCATTCCATATGCTTTGGTGCGCCCATGGCAGCACCTTCTTCAATCATGTTGAAATCCAGTATAAGGTTCAGTGCGGCTACAACGACGACGACGAGTGAGAATATTATGCCTAACATGGAACCTTGATGCAAGAAGGGAATGTCGATGTTGAACATCCCCAGTACCATTGCAATAAGGTAGAATACTGCGATGCCCATAGTTGCTGCGACCACGACCGACCTGAAACGTTCTGTGGCTTGGATGATGCGAAATTGATAAAGCAAATACATGGAGATGATGGTTCCGAATGTCAGCAACACAGCCTGCATGACGATGCCATCGTACATGCTTTGCATCATTGCGGAGATGCCTCCAACGAAAAGGCCTTCAAAAAGGGCATACGCCGGTGCAAGATAGGGTGCTAGGTTTTGTTTGAATACGATCACCAATGCGACTATGAGTCCACCTATGGCTCCGGTCCACATGTATCCCTGAACATTTTGTCCCCCCATAAATGCATTCCATGTGAACACGGATGTAGCGATGACCATAAGCATAAGGAAGCCAAACTTATTCATGGTACCTTTTGCCGTCATGGCTTCACCGGCAAGCATGTGGCCGGATTTTTGGAAAAGTTTTTCGGATAAAGCTGGATTGCCGGATTTGAGTAGTGACATATTTTTTTTTATTTACCAAGTGGTGCCGGTCTTACCGGGATAATGAGCAAATTACAAAAAAAGGGGGTTTTCTAATAAATTTACTCCTCTGTATTTGTTCTACATGTGATTAATGCGTAAAATGCAAATGCTATTGCAGTCCCTTAACTTTGTATCAAACAATCAGTAACAATGGCCAGGAAAGAAGAATTATTGCAGGATGTGGTAATTAAATTTGCCGGTGATTCCGGAGATGGCATGCAGCTCACAGGTAGCCAATTCACTAACAATACCGCCCTTATGGGTATAGATCTCGCCACATTTCCCGATTTCCCGGCAGAGATCCGGGCCCCGCAGGGTACGCTTCCCGGTGTAAGTGGGTATCAACTTCGATTTTCCAGTAACCCTGTCTTCACTCCGGGTGACGAGTGTGATGTTTTAGTGGCAATGAATGCTGCTGCATTAAAGACGAACCTGAAGTCGTTAAAGAAGGGCGGTCGTATCATTGCAAATACAGATGGGTTTGATGCCAAAAATCTCCGATTGGCCAACTATCCTGAGGGCATCAATCCTTTGGACGATGAAAGCCTGGAAAGCTTTGAGCTGATTCGGATGGATGTTACCAAGATGACCCGTGAGGCGTTAAAGGACATTACGCTCGGCACAAAGGAGAAGGACCGTGCGAAGAACATGTTCGTTCTGGGGTTTCTTTATTGGATGTATAACCGGGACATGGATAGTACCCTTAACTTCCTGCAGGAGAAATTCGGTAAGAAAGATGATATTCTGAACAGCAATATAAAGGCCTTGCAGTCGGGTTACAATTTTGGTGACACGACCGAGACTTTCACGACCCGCTACAAGGTGGACAGTGCTAAGATGATACCGGGTACTTATCGCTCCATAATGGGTAATCAGGCAGTCTCTTTCGGTTTGATAGCTGCTTCGCAAAAGAGCGGACTTCCTTTGTTTTTGGGTTCCTATCCGATCACACCTGCTTCAGATATCCTGCATGACCTAAGTAAATACAAAACGTTCGGGGTGAGGACATTTCAGGCTGAAGATGAGATCGCAGGTATCTCTGCTGCCATCGGTGCGAGTTATGGCGGCTCGCTCGCAGTCACCACGACATCCGGGCCGGGTATTGCATTGAAAGGCGAGGCAATGGGTCTTGCAGTGATGCTTGAGATTCCGCTCATCATTTGTAATATCCAACGCGGGGGGCCATCCACAGGTCTACCCACAAAGACGGAACAAAGCGACTTGATGCAGGCATATTATGGACGTAATGGTGAATGCCCTATGCCAATAGTTTCCGCATCGACTCCGAGTGATTGCTTTGGTGCTATTTACGAGGCGGCACGAATCGCAGTCCATCATATGACGCCGGTGATTTTTTTAAGTGATGGGTATATCGCTAATGGTGCAGAGCCTTGGAAATTCCCCAATGCGGATGATCTGGAGCCGATAGAGGTACATTTTAAAACGACGCTGGCTGATGGTGAGGGAAAATTAAAACCATATCTAAGGGATGACAAACTCGTCAGGCCCTGGGCGATTCCAGGTACACCTGGTCTGGAGCACCGCATTGGTGGTCTTGAAAAACAGGATATCACGGGCAATGTCAGCTATGATCCTGATAACCATGAATTCATGGTGAAGATCCGTGAGGAAAAAGTAAATAGGATCGCCGATCATATTCCCTTGCAAAAACTCGACAGTGGAGCGGAAAAAGGAAAGTTGCTTGTCTTAGGATGGGGATCCACATATGGCACCATCAAAAGTGCCTGTAACGAATTGCAACACGAGGGATACTCAGTTTCCCACGTACATCTGCGTTATATCCGACCATTCCCCCGCAATCTCGGAGAAATAATCCGGAATTTCGATAAGGTATTGATTCCGGAGATCAATAACGGACAATTGGTGAAGATCATCAGGGAACACTACTTTGTGGATGCGATGCCCTATAACAAGATCAAGGGTATACCCATCACAAAAACTGAACTTGTAGCGGAAATCAGAAGACATTTTTGACAAATGCAGCTGGTAATGGGTGATTATGCACAGTTACCCATTACCAGCTGCTTTCTTCTTCACCATTTCAGCAGCGCACTAGCCCATGTGAATCCGCTTCCAAACGCTGCTAGACAGATGAGATCACCTTCTTTTACGAGTCCATTCTCCCATGCCTCGCAAAGGGCTATCGGAACAGAAGCAGCAGTCGTGTTGCCGTATCGCTGGATATTGTTATAAACCTGATTGTCTGAAAGGCCAAGTTTCTGCTGGACGAACTGAGAGATCCTGAGGTTTGCCTGATGGGGTATCAGCATATCCAGATCAGATGCCTGGTAATGATTAGCATGCAGCGCTTCCAGGATCACTTCCGGGAATTTTACGACAGCTTTTTTAAAGACTGCGGGACCATCCATGTAGGGATATATCTGGCTTTTATCGATCATGGAATGGCTGAAGAACATTTGACCGATCTCAGCATCATCAAAGTCTGCATATTTTTCCTCTTTCCAATGGTTGGCATGTGTACCCGGGTTGTAATTTGCCAGGATCTCCGCGCTTTCGCCATCGCTATGGAGGTGTGTACTGAGGATGCCTTTGTTTGAATCCTCCGTTGGTTGCAGTACCACAGCACCGGAGCCGTCCCCGAAAATCACGCTCACATTCCGGCCACGGGTCGAAAAGTCAAGTCCGAAAGAATGTTTTTCGCTACCCACGACAAGGATATTTTTATACATACCACTTCGTATGAACTGATCTGCGACGCTTACAGCATATAGGAACCCGCTGCATTGATTTCTGACATCGAGGGCACCTATCTCTTTCATCTTAAGGGCACGTTGCAGCAGTACCCCACATCCCGGGAAATAGTAGTCAGGGCTTAATGTTGCGAAAACGATGAAATCGATATCCTGGGGTGTGATACCTGCCCTTTCGATTGCAATTTTTGATGCTTCAACAGCCATCGTTGTAGTTGTCTCTTCTGTCCGGTGCGCATATCTTCTTTCCTTGATGCCCGTCCTTTCCTGGATCCATTCATCGTTGGTCTCCATGTACTTCAAAAGATCGTTGTTGGTGACAACATTCTCAGGTAAATACTTTCCAATGCCTGCGATTTTAGAGCGTATCATATGGATTCTTATTTGAGCCTCAAATTACATAAAATGGCAGGTAGACCTTATAAAATTGTAATGTTTGCAAAATTTACTGTTGGTTGAGCAGTTCTAAATTAAGGATATCCCTTGCGAATTTTTCGGTTTCGGATTCTACCGAAGCGATGTCTTTTGATTTGATCGGGGATCCAATGACATGGTCCCCTGCATTCGGAATGGCGACAGCCCGTTTCAGATCTGTCGGTGTGCCGACTTCAGCGAACATGCGTTGCATTGCGGAAACTTTTACTACCCTGTCCTGGTGGGCTTCGTCTTTGTAATAGTATAGCATCAGGAGTGGTTGTGTGACTTTTTGGAAATACTCTTTTTTCATCGTTGTTTCCATCATTTCCTGCAGGGCCACAACTCCTTCAAGTCTGTAATGGGTATACCAAAATTTCCTGTATGTTTCACTTTGGTCAGCGGTGGTGATATGATCCGATTTTTTCACAAGTCTTGCGATCTGTAATCCCCATGGATTGTTCAGTAAGGGCGCATTCGGGTCGAATATTTCAATGTTAGGGGAGTATAATATCAGTGCATGTACTTTATCAGGGTATTCAGCAGCCAGTTGCAATGCATTCGTGCATCCCGTTGAAGTACCCATTAGGATGACTTTTTCTCCAAGTTTGGCGCCGATGGCCAACGCTTGTTTTGCGCTTTCCCAATATTTCTCTGCAGTCAGATTGATGAACAGATCCGAACTGTCAAGTCCGTGTTCTGCCATGCGTGCGAGATATAGGTTGCAACCGAATTTTTTTGCAAAGTTCACATGCACCGGATCTCCTTCTTTCTGCGATGCTGTGAATCCGTGGAGGTAAATGACAGCGTAAGGAGTCTTATTTTTCAAAGAATCATTTTGCCATACGATGCGGGCTTCGTTCTCCGGCTTTATTGGATGGTCAGCTTCAATCTGACTGACAAATTCATCCAGCAGGATGGTGGAATCCGGCACCAATGGAAAATCCCTGGAATAGATAGGGGTGTCGGGATTTGGACCAAGAAGATAAACAATGGCAAGAAGTATAATGAGGAGCATGGACCATTTTAGGAATTTCATGTGTGGGCTTTCCCAAATATATAAATAAACGGTGTGGGCTATTCAGAATGCCTTTTCTCATCTGGGATATGGCTGAATTCCATTGGAAATCCTTTGAACCTATGCAGCATCTTGACCATTCAGGTTGATCATTGCCATTCGACCAGGGAAATACCCAATCCGACCGTGGTCTGTTTGTGGTTATAATCAATCATGCTTTCGCCATATCCTGAAAAAACCTGGAGGTGTCCCTTCAGGTTCCCGGATATGGGGATGGCCCAATCGAATTGAAGCGAACCGTGGTTATCATCTCCGAACCGAAGGGAATGCCTTGCCAGCATGGAGAGTTGATGACCCTTGAAATTCCGTGAAAGCAAAAGGTCTCCACGGCCTGCGAAGTTGATGATTTCCGGATTCTCGTCATCCTCATCGGGTATTCTGAACCATGGACGCAGTAGAACCACCCAGTCATTCTTTTCGAATCCAGCTTGAAGGATGATGCGGTTCCAGCTTCGTGAATATGGAAGTGCCCTGCCATTGGACTGATGGGTGAAACCTATACCCAGCAAGCGTCCATTCAAACCGAGAAGCCTGTAATTCGTTGCAAAGGTCAGCATTGCTTCCGGTTCATAGTTCGTCTCCCGGAAAGCACGGGATAACTCGGGGTTGTACAATTGCCACCTGGATGTCTGTGTGTATCCTGCCCAAAGGTCTCCGTGCCCATTGAAAATGCCCTGAATTATCTTGGTCTTGAAACTCAGTTGGAACTTCATTTCCACCGGGGTGATGGGTATTTCACCGGAGGCGGAATAGGCGGGATTTTCGCTATATGGTTGTTTGTTTGGATCAGATGTCCAGTTACCTAAAAGCACATACAGTGGTTTGTGGTATACCAGCCTGAATGTTCCTCGTCTGGAAGACGAATCAAGCTCCCAGCGCTCCGTCAACGACCGGCCATCGCCTGTAGCAAAAATGTCATGTTTCTGTTGGGCTGCTGTTTGCAGCGAAAAAGCAATCGAAAGGATGGTTAAGAAAGTAATGAAACGACGCATGTCATCATATCATTTGGGGTTCAGGATGCGGGTTTAGTCCACTTTTCGGAATACAACGCTTTGTTTTCCGTTTCGGTAAAGGGAAAGTCTGCCATTATCGATCGTATATTCAACCATTCCTGGTGAAATGGCATTTCTGAATGGTGCTTCGAAAGGTGCGTCCGGGCATGCCTTGAAGGATGATTCAAGCGGAAAAAAGATGATTTTATCGCCTTTGAATTCAACGGTTCCGGTGAAATTATTGCAACTTGTTTTTCCGATCATTTGGTTTTTGTCTGTGTGAAATTCAATATAAGGTCTTTCCGATATTCCTTCTTTGACAATGATCGGTTTCCCGTCAATTGATTCCAAAGCCCAGATATCATGCAGGCGGTGGTCAAAAATCCAACGTCCGCATCCGATATAGTTCTTGAATTCTTTATCGTTTCCAAGTTTCAAACTGACCATCACACTGTATGTGAATTTATCTCCTGACATGTTATCGATACATTCCTGGCGGGTGATGGCGATGTTGAGTTCTCCTGACTCCATAGAAGCATGATAGCGGGTACTCTTTCCGTCGGCATCCACAACACCTGTCAGGACCGGTGTATTAAAGATCGATCCATCCATGGTTTTGAACTGACAGCCTTTGTCAATGTCCATCTCCAGGCTCCAGCCAGGTTCATTGCCGGTAGCATAGAATTCGATTCCACGTTGGAGTTTTTCCATGATGAAATCCGTCCTGGTTTCACCCTGATTTTGCGCCTGTTCTGCAGGTTGCTTTTTGGTGTGTTTACCGGGTAAGTGACATGACATGAGGTTGGCCAATATTAAGGCAATGAAAATGTTTTTCATTTGTTGACTGATATTAACCGGCGAAAGGTATATGTTTTCTAAATCAATACTTCAGGGTGGGAATAACATGAATGTGTATTGGCTTCAGTGACCTGGTTTTTAATACCTGTGCAAGCGCTATGATCGGTGTGTAAATGACAAGAGGGATGAAACCGCTTTCACCCCTCTTGTCATTTACGGATCAGCTATCCGTTAAAAAGACCACGATGTTTGTATGATGGTCTTTTTGGTTTATTAATTTGAATCAGACTTCATCTGCTTGGCCAGTCTGTTACGTTCGTTCTCGTCAAGGATGACTTTGCGCATACGGATGAAATTGGGCGTGACTTCTATGCATTCGTCATGTTGGATATATTCCATGCATTCTTCGAGGGTGAGTAGTGTTTTGGGTGTGATGCTTGTGGCTGCATCACTGCCGCTTGCGCGCATGTTCGTGAGTTTTTTACCTTCATTGGGATTCACGACAAGGTCGCCGGGTTTGTTATTTTCACCGATGATCATGCCTTTGTAGACTTCTTCTCCCGGATCGACGAAGAAAATACCTCGATCCTGCAGTTTGTCCAGAGAGTATCCTGTAGTGGAGCCAGCGTCTTTCGATAATAAAACACCATTATTGCGACCGGGGATTGAACCTTTCCATGGTTTGTATTCATTAAATCGGTGTGCCATTACGGCTTCTCCAGCAGTTGCTGTGAGCATATTGGTCCTGAGTCCGATCAGGCCACGGCTTGGGATTTCAAATTCAAGATGCTGCATGTCACCTTTGGTTTCCATGACTTGCATTTCTCCCTTTCGGCGGCTCACCATGTCGATGACTTTTGAGGCGAATTCTTCCGGAACATCCACGACCAGGATTTCAAAAGGTTCAGACTTTACGCCTTCGATTTCTTTCACCAGTACCTGTGGTTGTCCGACTGTCAGTTCGTAACCTTCCCTGCGCATTGTTTCGATCAGGATGCCAAGATGCAGGATGCCTCTTCCATATACCAGGAAGCTGTCACCGCTATCGGTGTCTTTGACCCTTAATGCGAGGTTTTTTTCTGTTTCTTTCATCAGCCTGTCGCGCAGGTGGCGGCTTGTTACGAATTTTCCATCGCGCCCATAGAACGGTGAATTGTTGATGCTGAATTGCATACTCATCGTGGGTTCATCCACACTGATGATCGGCAGCGCTTCGGGATTCTCGAAATCCGCGATGGTATCTCCGATGTTGAAGCCTTCGATGCCTACCACCGCACAAAGATCGCCTGAGAGGACTTCAGTCACCTTGCGCTTACCCATTCCTTCGAAAACATAGAGTTCCTTAACCCTTTGTTTTTTAAAGGTACCATCGGTCTGCATCAAGGTTATTGGCTGATTTTCTCGGATCACTCCACGGGCCACTTTGCCTACAGCTATTCTTCCCAGAAAGGATGAGTAGTCAAGGGATGTGATCTGCATCTGTAGGGTACCATCTCCAACATTTGGAGGGGGTACATGTTTCAAGATGCCATCCAGCAGCGGGTTGATACCTTCGATCTGTGTCAGACTTTCGTTGAACCAACCATTCTTCCCTGATCCGTAGTAGGTCGGGAAGTTGAGTTGTTGTTCGGTTGCATCGAGGTTGAAGAAAAGCTCGAATACGGCATCGTGTACTTCATCCGGCCGGCAGTTTGGTTTGTCGACCTTATTGATCACCACGATCGGGTGCAGGTTAAGTTGAAGGGCTTTTTGCAATACAAAACGAGTTTGTGGCATCGGGCCTTCGAAGGCATCCACCAGTAGAATAACCCCGTCGGCCATCTTCAGGACCCGTTCCACTTCACCGCCAAAATCAGCGTGGCCTGGTGTATCGATCACATTGATCTTAATGTCTTTGTATATCACGGCAGCATTCTTGCTGAAGATGGTGATGCCTCTTTCCCGTTCCAGGTCGTTACTGTCCATGATCAGCTCACCAGTGTCCTGGTTGTCCCGAAAAGTCTTTGTAGCGTGAAGAATCTTATCGACGAGCGTGGTTTTGCCGTGATCTACGTGTGCGATGATTGCGATGTTCCTTATGTCCATAATACTGGCCGGCCAGGAGCATGGGTTCATACAACCGGCCTATTTTTTTTGAGGCTGCAAAGGTACTGCAATATGCTCGGAAGGACAAAACACATATCTCAATGACTCTTCTGTTCAATCCAAACGACGGATCAGCAGGATAATGAGGCTGAGGAGCAGGCTGCTCAGGATCATGGTGGTGATCGGGAAATAGAATCGGAAATGTTCACTTTCGAAGCGGAGATCACCCGGGAGGCGGCCTATCCATTGAAATTTATGCCCGAAGAAGTACCAGATGATTCCGATTATGATAACTAATGCTCCTACCCCGATGATGCCTTTTCCGATTTGATGGTTCATTGTTGATAGATGCATTCCCATTCAAAAATACGATATGTGCCTTTCCAGTATGAAGATATCATTGGGGGCGGGGAACACTCTTTGAACCCTCGAATGTCTAACTTTGTTCCATAATTCAACAGGTTGAAAAAGGTATTCCATTTCAAAAAACTCATCCAGATCTTTTTCCAGGGGCTGATTATTCTGGCACCTATCGTCATTACGGCATGGGCGGTCATTTCCCTGTTCAATTTCATAGATGGCATCTTACCGAATCTGCTGAACCTATTATTTCCGGGTATACTCCAAACCGATATGTTCGGATATCCGAAAAGTATTCCCGGGCTGGGTTTCCTGGTGGTGATAGCCATTGTCATGCTGGTCGGGTATATCTCATCAACCTTCATCGTATCTAAGTTGGTGGAGCTATTTGACAATATTCTTGAACGAACACCGGGTGTGAAGATCATCTACACCACCGTCAAGGATTTCTTCGAAGCATTTGCCGGCAACAAGCGTAAATTCGATAAGGCCGTGCTGGTCAGCATCGAAGCCATAGATGTCTGGCGTGTCGGTTTCATCACCCATGAGGAGTTGTCGGAGTTCGGATTGAATGAATATATTGCTGTTTATGTACCACAGTCATATGCATTCGCAGGTCACTTATACATGGTGAAAAGGGAAAGGGTACGTATTCTCTCCGATGTGACGTCCTCCGATGCCATGAAGTTCGCGATCTCCGGAGGTGTGACGGAGATCGATGATGAACAGGACAACTAAAGTGACTGTGATTCCTCTCTTTATTTTGTGATTTTTCTTCTCCAAGCCGTGCATCCACACTTGTTTGTACATTCTTCATCATGGTACATTGCATCCATGACGGATTGTTTCTTTTGAAGCGATATTTCTGTCAAAGCCAGATATATCCTTCAAGAAAATTTTCCATGAAGTCTCTTTCTTTAATCATTGTCCTGTTGCTCTCGACTGCCGGGCCGACCTATTGCTGGGGGTTTTATGCACACCGACAGATCAATTACTATGCTGTTTTCCTGCTACCGCCGGGGATGATCGGGTTTTATAAGAAGCATTCAGGTTTTTTGGCGGACCATGCCGTTGACCCTGACAAGCGTCGCTATGCCGTGGCCGGTGAGGGGCCAAAGCATTACATTGATATGGACAGTTTCGGGGAAGAGCCCTTTGATTCCATCCCGGTGTACTGGGATGCCGCTGTCAGAAGATATGGTGAGGATACCCTGATGAAACGAGGTATTGTACCCTGGTGGGTGAATCGCATGCTTCAACGGCTGACCCGTGCTTTCAGGGATCGGGATGCCGCTTATATCCTAAAGACATCAGCCGATATCGGGCATTATATTTCGGATGCACATGTGCCGCTGCATGCTTGCAGCAACCACAACGGGCAGCATACGAACCAGCATGGGATACATGGGTTTTGGGAAAGCCGCATCCCGGAGCGGTTTGCTCCTGTGGCATTCGACTTTGTCATCGGTCGTGCAAGATATCTCGAGAAGCCTCAGCATTTCATCTGGGCCAGGGTACTGGAAAGTGCAGCATCTGCGGATACGGTACTTAAGACTGAAAAAAGACTTTCTCAAATCATACCGGAGGATGCACGATATGCCTTCGAGGAGCGCAATGGGACTATCATCCGACAATACTCGAGTATGTACACCCATAAATACCATGAAGCCCTCAATGGCATGGTAGAACGCCGCATGAGGCAGTCTATTTATGCCGTCGCATCATTCTGGTACACCGCATGGGTGGATGCCGGTCAACCGGATCTTGACAGATTGGATTTGGCTGTATTCACGGATAGTGATCGAGCTGAGTGGGATTCGTTGAACAGGCAGTGGAAGGCCGATGAGATCAGGGGAAGGGACTGTCACTGATCATGTATGCCAAGCGGATCGTGTTGTCCACATAAAAGGCCGGAAGCTTAGAAACCATAAAATCAGCACAAATCGTGGTTCAGGCAATCAATTATCCGTTAATTTTGGCGGCTATTCATTTGTCATGGTATATAATTTCAATGCAGGTCCAAGTATTTTGCCACAAGAGGTATATGACGAAGCCTCAAAGGCAATCCTGAATTTCAACGAAACCGGTTTATCAATACTAGAGATAGGCCATCGGACTCCTGCTTTCGAGTCTGTGATGCAGGAAGCCATCAGTCTTACTAAAGAATTGATGCAGTTGGGGCCGGATAAGGAGGTGATGTTCCTCCACGGCGGGGCAACCACACAGTTTTTTCAGGTGCCGATGAACTTTCTGGATGCGCAAGGAGTAGCGGCATATTTGGATGCTGGCATCTGGGGAAGCAAAGCGGCCCGGGAAGCCTCTTTATATGGCCATGCTGAGGTGATAGCGAGCTCCAGTGACAGGCAGTACACTTATATTCCCAAGGGCTTTAAGGTTCCGTCAGATGCATCTTACCTGCATGTCACGACCAACAACACCGTTGAGGGTACACAGATGTGGCATTTCCCTGATGTTGATGTCCCTCTTGTGGCGGATATGAGCAGCGATATTTTGAGTCGGGAGATGGATTTCAACAGATTCTCGCTCATATATGCCGGTGCGCAGAAAAATATCGGGGCTGCGGGTGTTTGTATGGTAGTGGCTGACAGGTCGTTCATCAGACGGAAAGTCAGGAAACTTCCTTCAATGATGGACTATGAGAAACACATCGAGAACGGATCGATGTTGAACACACCGCCCGTTTTTGCAGTGTATGTTTGCCTGTTGACACTCAGGTGGTTGAAAAGCAAAGGAGGCATAAAGGGTATTGAGGATGAAAACCGCCGGAAATCCTCATTGCTGTATGATACCCTGGATGCATTGCCGCAATTTCGTCCCACCGTTGCGAAGGAAGACCGAAGCCAGATGAATGTGGTCTTTGTGATGGATGATCCTGAAGCAGAGAAGGATTTTCTCGCACAATGCGATAAAGAGTGCATGGTCGGAGTGAAAGGTCATCGCAGTGTGGGAGGGTTCAGGGTATCGCTGTACAATGCTATGCCTTTTGAAAGCGTAAAGGTGTTGACGGATCTGATGTGTCATTTTGCCGGGAAGCATTAGGTCAGGGTGTGTTTTTCAGGTTTATGTGATTTGAAAATCAAATTGTAAAATATGTGTGAGATCGCACCATTCAGGGCATTGAGACCGAAAGCAGAATTTGCCGAGAAGGTTGCCGCACCGCCCTATGATGTGCTGAACAGCGAGGAGGCCCGAGAGAAAGCACAAGGCAATCCTTATTCATTCCTGCATGTCACCAAGCCTGAGATCGATCTGCCCGCTAACGTGCATCCGTATTCTAACATCGTCTACGAAAAAGCAGGGGAAAATATAAGATCTTTACGAAACCATGGCGTACTCCTCCGTGAAGAAACACCCTGTTATTACATTTATCGTTTGACGATGGATGGCAGAACGCAGACAGGCCTGGTTTGTGTATCATCGATACGCGACTATGAAGCGGACCTGATCAAAAAACATGAATTCACAAGGCCGGAAAAGGAAAAAGACCGCATCAGCCATATTTCAATTTCCGGTGCTCAGACGGGTAATGTATTTCTCGCCTACCATGAGGTGGCAGAGATGGATACATTGGTGGCTGCATGGATCTCTTCCACAGAACCTGCTTATGACTTTACAGCGGAAGACGGCATAGGTCATGCTGTTTGGGTGGTGGATGATCGGGAAACCATTGATCGCATCACCCGGATATTCAGTGACCAGGTTCCTTGCACATATATCGCAGATGGACACCACAGGGCTGCCAGCGCTGCAAAAGTCAAGTCTGCATTGGGTGCAGACGCAGGCCCTGAAGCTGACTATTTCCTGACCACACTCTTTCCTGCCAACCAACTGAGGATCATGGACTATAATCGGGTTGTCAGAGACCTCAACGGACTTTCACCCGAAGGGTTGTTGGCTTCATTAGAGGTGGATTTTCAGGTTTCTGAAAGCCAGTATCCGATTTCTCCTTCCGCATTGCATGAATTTGGCATGTATCTTGCCGGAAAATGGTTTGTCTTGTCTTCGAAGGAAGGTACCTATACAACGGATCCCATAGGAGTCCTGGATATCTCGATCCTCTCGAACAATGTATTGGATAAGTTATTGGGCATAACCGACCAGCGGGTTGACAAGCGCATAGATTTTGTAGGGGGCATCAGGGGGTTGGCTGAACTGGAAAGGCGGGTGGACAGTGGCGAAATGGCCGTGGCATTCAGCTTTTATCCTGTCAGCATCCGGCAACTTTTCGATATTGCTGATAGCGGTAATGTCATGCCTCCTAAAAGTACCTGGTTTGAACCGAAGCTTAGGGACGGTTTGCTCACACATCTCATAAGGGATTGAGTGCATACGCCGATGATGATATTCCCTGTCCTACAAAGATCATCCTGTTAAGATCAAATCATTCCACAGATGCACATCCGTTTTGTTTTTTTCTTCATGCTCATGGCTGCCATGAACGGGTCATATGGACAGCAGACAATCTCCCAGTTGCGGGAAACAGCACTGACATTTCAACGCCAGGGTGATCATGCAAATGCATTGTTGGTACTTAGTCGTGCCTTGCAGCAGGATCCGAAAGATATCCAACTCCTGACAGATATTGCCTATACTTATTACCTGCAGCGGGATTTTGGAAAGGGAATGGAAGCGATAAAACCCCTGGTGGAGAGAGAAGATGCAGTGGTCCGAACATTCCAGGTGGCCGGCAATATATACAAGGCCATTGAAGAAGTTGGAGCCTGCGACAGAATGTATCGAAAGGCTTTGAAAAAATTCCCGGAAAGCGGCGTATTATATAGCGAGCACGGAGAATTACTCATGGCAAAAAAGGATCTCGGCGGTGCTGTTGCTTTATGGGAAAAAGGGATCCAGGTGGATCCCGGGCATAGTGGGAACTATTATCACGCATCACGATTTTATCATTTTAACGGCGAACGGATCCGCAGCATGCTCTATGGGGAGATTTTCCTGAATATGGATAGTTATTCGGCAAGGTCCGCCGAGGTTAAATCCCAGCTGCTTGAATCGTACAAGAATTTTTTCATTCCGAATGACAATGCGCGCACGGCACTGGTAAAAAAAAGAAGTGGGTTTGAGGATGCATTTCGGACTGGCATGGAACGTCAGCGCGATATGGCTTCCTTGGGAATCGATGTGTACAAGCTGATCATGATTCGAACAAGGTTCATACTGGACTGGTATGCGGGGTCCGGAAAGGAATACCCTCACCGACTATTTGAGCAGCATCAGTATCTCCTCAGGGAGGGTATGTTTGAAGCCTATAACCAATGGCTATTCGGTGCCAGTTCCAATATACTCGAGTATCAGCATTGGGCGAATACCCATGCAGATGACCTAAGTCAGTTCACATATTACCAGCGCAACAGGATCTTCAGGATGCCTCCCGGCCAATACTACGGAGTGAGCAATTGACTTTAATCTATTCTTATTTTTTTCGGTCATTGTTTGTAAGATAGCACCTGCATTGCAGCCTGCTACACAATACTATCCGGTCATTTCAGCTGTGGATGGCAGTTTCATGTGCTTTGACATTTACCATCCCGGATCTCACGAAATTTTACTGGGGCACAATCAGGTTCATTTTTATAACATGATACATATATAGGATTGTTGAAACCTCCACTTCTGGAATTTCAACGTAGCATTGCGTGGCATGAATATGTCCGAATCCGTATCTAACATTTTCATGTTCAAGGTCTTGCAGCTACATTCCCGACATAGTTTTGCTTTCTTAAACATCTGTCATACACTTCAATAAAACGTATAAAAAATCATGAAGAAAATCATAGCTGTTTTATCAATTGTAGCATTCACATCGTTCCATTCCGATGTCTGGTCACAGAAAAAGATCGTTGGTGGTGAGATCGCGGCAGGTGCTCGTTTGGGAGGGCAGTCGGGACTCACCATAAAAAAATACAACGGTTCCAATCGGTCTGCCCTTGAAGGAGTTGTTGGATGGAATTTCGACAATGCGATCAAAGGCTTTTCCGTCACAGGTCTTTTTGAAAAAATGGCACCACTCAATTCCAATGGCCAGTTGAGTGGGCAGTTCGGCTTTGGTGGAACAGCCATCTTCGGCGACAAATTTTATCTCGGTCCCACAGGAATTCTTGGATTCGACTGGAGGCTCAAGAAAGTTCCCGTCACGATGAGTGTTGACTGGATGCCTACATGGATACTGATCGGTACCAGCAGATTCAGCAGTCTTAACGGGGCATTTTCGCTGAGATACATATTAAATCATAAAAAATTCGATTGACGTTGAACTTGAATTGTA
>JBIKIB010000180.1:0-7343 GCA_044361845.1 Chitinophagaceae bacterium
ATGGAGAGTGGTTGTATTTGGTGAAGGGAAAGTGAAAGTATGGCTATTCATCAAGCTGAATCCATTCCCTTTCCAAAAATTAAACCTCTTTGAATTGTCATCCTGAGCGAAGCGAAGGACCTGGATGTTTGTATTGTAAAAAACATACAATGAAGGGAACAACGAAAGTGCAGTTCCTTCACTTCGCTCAGGATGATGACCGGTCCGGATTGAAAACACATCCGGCATCTCCAGCATGCCTTCCGCGAACAGCCGATGCATACGCCGACTATGCGGCCGACATTACAGGGCTATGGAATCCATCGGACGCATCGGCCATCACAAGCCACCAAACCGCAACTTCGCATCTTCCAGCCTTTTCCCTAATGTCTTCACCCGCAATTGCTGGATTTCATTCGGAGCCTGCTCGTTGTTGCACACCGCTACATACATCTCGGTGATATCCTCACGCAAGCGGGTCTCATCAGCGAATATGGATGTTTGTTTCGTGGGGATGAGCTCCGCACGCAATGTTTCAAGCGCATCATAGCGACTTTGCAGGGCTTTCCGTTGACGGGTATTTTTAACCTTTGGGATGCTGTCCCGGAGGGGCTTCTGCGCCACCATGATATCTGACACAAGGGTTGCCAGCTGCTCATGCATGTCGTACAATTCCATGGCCGTCTTATGGCGCAGATTCCGGTCAGCTGAAGAAAATGAACCGGTACTGTCATGGACAAGGATTAGCGGTTGCATATATTCTTTTGAACCGACCTTCAACTTCACGGTGTAGGCGCCGGGTAATACCTGCGGAGCGATGAATCCGCTGATGTCGCGTTTTGTACTGCCGCCTGCCGTTTTCGGAGGGGTCATGCGCTGGTTCCAGTAGACCTTATTCAAACCCTTGCGTGCGGTACCGGGGACCGACTGCACGAGATTCGATCGACTGTCATATATCTCGATCTTCACACCACCGGATGAAAGGCGGTCCTTCAGGTGGTACATGAATGGCGCTACCGAGGGGGCATTGGGAGCCACATATCCGCCATTGACGACCGACCCACCCCCGAACCGGCCGGAGCTGATGATCATGGGGGGGGTCTCCAAGAAATGCACATCCTTCTCCAGAAGCGTCTTATCCAGGGTACGCATTGGCGTTATGTCGTCCACCACGATGATGCCCCGGCCATGCGTACCGATGACCAGATCATGCGTGACGGGATGGATCTGCATGTCACGGGCAGATACGTACCATGGGATATTGTTCTTCATGCGGAACCAGCTATCCCCTCCGTCGATCGTGGAGAACAAACCCATCTCCGTTCCCAGGAATAAAAGTCCTTTGTTGACAAGGTCCTCCCTTATCTTATGCGCGAATCCTGTGAACTCCTGACTCGCAAATACTTTCCATGTCCTGCCCATGTCGGCGGACCTGGCTGCATAGGTCCTGTGATCACCATACATATGATTGTCGAATGTCGCATACACGACATTCCTGTCGAAGCGTGACGGCTCCACACTGCTGACCCATGTCTGTGCGGGGATCCCGGCCGCAGCGATATGCATGGAGACATTTGTCCATTTGATCCCCCCATCCGTGGTGACCTGAAGGTTACCGTCATCGGTACCGACCCAGATGATGTCAGCATCGATGGGCGATTCCGCGATGGTGAATATCGTCGTGTGGTTCTCCGCTGATGTGACGTCGGCACTCAGCCCTCCGCTGTTCTCCTGCTCTTGTTTTCGTTTATCGTTGGTCGTTAGGTCGGGTGAGATCCGCTTCCAGCTTCGCCCCTGATCGGTCGAACGGAAAAGATACTGCGCACCGACATAGAGGTTCTTTGGATCCGCCTTCCCGATGGCAATGGGTGTATTCCAGTTCCAGCGGAGTTTTCCATCGCCATCAACAGGCTGCGGACGGATGCTGACACTTTTGAAGGTCCGGGTATCGATGCGGTTGATGTCCCCGCCCTGCGACTCAGCGTATGCGATATGCTCATCCGTCGCATCCGGTACGACCCAGAAGCCGTCCCCGCCATACATCTCCTTCCAATCTCCAAGCCCCACTCCACCAGGCGAGGATGATGGTCCGACCCAGCTGCCGTTGTCCTGCAAGCCACCATATATCCGGTATGGGGAACGACGATCGACATCTACGTGATAGAACTGCCCCACTGGCAGGCTTTGCAGAAAGAACCAGTTCGCGCCGCGGTCCAGGCTCATGAATACACCCCCATCCGTACCCAGGAACAACTGACTGGTATTGGATGGATTGACCCAAAGGGCGTGATGGTCCGCATGAACAGAGGCCCCGTCGTTGCCGGCATCCGCAAAGGAATAGCCACCGTCGCTGGAATAAGCGAATGAATATGCCGGACGATATACGCGTTTCGGATCCTTTGGATCGATCACCAATGTGCTGAAATAAAACGGCCTGGAAACGACATTGAGGGTGGCACTCTGTTGCTTCCAGCTCTCCCCTCCGTCGGATGAGATGTACAAGCCGGTTTTGGATGACTCCACGATCGCCAGCAGGTTGTTGGGTGCAGAGGGTGCCAGGGCCAGCGCAACCCTGCCAAAAGGCCTTGCAGGTAGCCCCTTCTCAAGCGTTTTCCATGTCTTACCACCATCAGTGGATTTAAAGATCCCGCTGCCGGGACCGCCGGAGTTGAAAAGATATGGCAGCCGACGAAACTCCCAGGTCGTGGCATACAAAATATTGGGATGCTGCGGATCGATCGACACATCCGCACATCCGGCCTTATCACTGATGAAAAGGATATTCTCCCATGTCTTTCCCGCATCCGTCGATTTATAAAGACCCCGATGCTTACTATCGCTCCATAACGGACCAGGTGCAGCGACATAAACCACATTACTATTGGTCGGATCGATGACGATCTTTGAAATATGCTCCGTACTGTCGAGGCCTATCTTCACCCAATTATCTCCCGCATCTGTGGATTTATACAGTCCATCGCCTATTGATACGGAATTCCGCATATTGCTCTCTCCCGTGCCGGCATAAATGACACTTGGACGCTGCTGGTCGATGGCCAGCGCACCAATGCTCTGGCAGTGTTTGTCGAATACCGGCTTGAAGGATGCACCACCAGTGGTAGACTTCCAGATACCGCCCCCTGCAGACCCAACGAAGATGGTTTTTCCAGCATCCTTCTCCACCCCTTCGATGGCAGTGATGCGGCCACTCATCGAACCAGGCCCCAGCTGACGAGCTTCCATCATCCCGAAAGTGGAGGAGTTGACCTGCGCACGGATCTGCAGGGTGACGGCGATCAGACTAAACAAAAGAAATGAAACAGGTTTCATGCGGGATGATTTGATCTGTAATGAGCAGTATGAATCAAATATAAAATACGTTCTCCAGTGTACAACATTTGTCGAAGCAAGATTCAAATTATTACGCATGGACATTGCGCAGATTTTGATGCATGTCCCTGGCATATTGAAGGGCATATGGAGATGTCCCATGGAAATTCCTTACCATGAAACGACACCCGTCAGCCTGTTGACCATCCACGGACACCCCCCTTAAGAACAGGAATGACAGGGATGGCAAGCCTTGACGTTGCAGGCCTTACTTTATGGACTTATCCATTTCCGCGAGTTTGTTTTTAGCACTCAGGCTTCCTTTGGACTGAGCCACCTGGTAGTAGGATCTTGCCTTTCCCAGATCCTGGGGTACACCCAACCCTTTTTCGTAGATGCTTCCCAAGTTGTAATTAGCCCGTTCGCTTGATCTTGACGCTTTGAGAAACCATTTCATCGCCTCCACATAGTCCTTTTGCACACCACGACCGTACAAGTAGAGCTCACCAAGTTGATTTTGTGAAGTGGCATCCCCCTGCTCCGCCGCCTTACGATACCAGGTTGCGGCCTCCTCAAGGTTAGCAACCACACCATCCCCCCCAACCGCATATACGACGCCGATATTGTTCATGGCCGATATATACCCCTGTGCGGCAGAAAGAAAATACAATCGCAATGCCTCTTTCTTGTCTTTTTGGACATATTCCCCCAACTGGTACATCATCCCTAGCAAGTACTGTGCCTCACGATGGCTTACCACTTCCGGCTCCATTAAAATGGGATAAGCCTCGGCATATTGCTTTGCGTAATACAGCTTTCTGCCCTCCTGGAAACGCGCCGCAGCATTCTTTGAAGGATCCCCCACATCCTTGGGCTTATCTGTGATGGGGCGGACAGGTTCCGTCACGGTTCGTGGTGACGGAACGGGTGTGACCACTGCCGCTCGGGGATACTTCGAAGCGGCATCATTGAATCCTTTCGACAGCGCATCAATACGCTGGATCCGACCGGGGTGGGTGTATGTCCCCTTATCTGACACGGCATGATAGGCCACCGATGCCTGGCTGAGCAAACCACCCATCAGGTAGATCATGAACCCTGCACTGCGATCTGCCTCCAGCTCCATCTCTTGCTGAGTCGCACCGGGCAGGGGATTTGAAATGTGGTTGTTGATATGGTGTCCGAGCTCATGTGCCAGAACCGTGAGAGTCTCCCAATCCTTGGTCTCCATCACAGGAAGCTCCTTCGAAGAGAAGTTGAGCCGGCGTACCGATTTAAGGAATTCAGGATTATACAGGATGTAGGGACGTCCATTGAAAATGGTCGCCTGGCAATTGTCCACCTGTGGGCAGGCAACTATGATGAAGCGATTCATTGCACCGATCTTTCCAAGCATTTCCGAGACCAGATTATTCACATCCTCCTCCGACATGAAGTTCCCGCTGGCAGGACAAACATTGACATCGCGCTCACTGCCCCCGAAAAAACCTGTCCCGGCCTTGTTCTGTGCAGTTGCGCTGCCGCAAAGCAGGATGAGGCATGCCAGTAAAAATCTTAGATATTGCGTCATTTGTTACGATTATTTTTGTCCGATCCGCACATGCTGGTCCTTAGCCCAAGTGTTTCCTCCGGCGGAAGACATGCGGTACCATTAGATGCAGTGGCCGGTGACGGTCATTTTTTTATGATCTTCGATTTTTTCACCAGTTTACCTGGCTTCCCTCTGACATCAAATTCGATGACGATCGGTAGGATTGAGGAGGCTGGGATCGTCATGAGCTGCGGATCCGTCGTAAAGCCGAGATCTTCTGTCAACATCTGCCACCCATAAGCCGGTAAAACAAGGGAGTTGTGGATCTGACGATTGTTCCGCTTCACAAAATCACCCATCGTGAGCTCAATCCCGCTGACCAGCCTCTCCAGACCGGGAATGCTGTCAGGTGTGTACCAGAGCGTTAGGTGATCCGTTCCCTCTGCCTGAAACGCAAATGTCTTCATGCTGTCAGGATATAAAAAAGCACCCCGGGACCGGCCCTCAAGGGATATGGAGGTATGCATCCGCACATCGTTGGCACCATCGACACTGAATACATGGATCCATCCCCTTGCGGGTACCTTTCGGAAGTCCAGCTGGTAGCGTTCGGTCAGCTGCCAGACTTTATTCTGCAATTTGTAATAGGGATATTGATTCCGGAAATCATAGAGCAATGCCGGCTTCACAACTTCAGCGCGCACCCTGCCGCTGAGGGTATCCACGTACACCTGTCGGATCCTGAACATCAACGTATCCGCAGGCGAAAACGAAGATTGACCCTGCAGTCCGGCCTGGCCGAACGCATTGATAGATGCCAATGTCATTGAAAGGAACAGCTGCATGAAGATGATCATCCTCATATGACTCAATTTACGCTGACTTTGAGGATGATCGGCGCGATCACTCCCCGGTTAGACTTTACCGTTAGTCCCATGACGGATGGATCATACCTTATATCCGTTGCAGGGATCAAACGATTCCCGAGGGCGGCCTGTAGCCTGACAAGAAAATCCCCGCTGCCGCCTTTCATTTTGACCACCACATCGTCAATGTCATTGATCATATCCGCACTGTACAAAATGCAAAGCATGTCGTTGCCGGCCATGTCCGTGGTAAGTCCCTTCTTTTCATCTACAGGGATCTCGATCGTCGCATTGTTCGACGGCACAATGGGGATGTCCTTGACCGTCACCGCGTCGATCTTCTTGTTGGTCGGGAACAAAAGTTCCGCTGACTTGTCTGGTTTGATGCTGAAGATATAGACATACTTGTCCTTTGTCACGTTGGAGGCCCGTATGCGAAAGAAATCATTCACTTTCACATTTGTGATAGCGTAATATTTCCCATCAAAACTGACCGGTGCATCGGCGAATTTATATTTATTGTTGTCGGAATCATAGCCTGCGAATTTCCGGAAATTGAAGTTACCCGTCAGATTGACTTCCTTGCCCGTTGGTGGGCCGATTTCCTCAAGAATGAATTGGTAGCCATATTTCACCTGCCTCGCATAGTCTTCATAAGACATCTTGAAAAATCCTCCATCACCCCAATTGGTGCCCCAGGAGTTTATGAGCTCGAAGGTCTTGTTCATGTCATCATATCCGATGACCGTCAGGGCATGTCCGCCAATGCTGGGCTCCCCGACCCAGGGTTTGTAGACCCCGGCGGAACCCACATTGTTAAAGGATGTCGTCATCACCATACCGATCACCACCGGCTTCTTGGCGGCAATGCTGTTGCGTGTAGCAGAAATTTTCTGCTCGGTCGTGGCACCGATGTTGAAAAGCGTATAGTAATCTTTTATCTTGAACTGAGAGGCCTGGCCATGAATCGTGGACGGTATCGATGTTCCGCAGGGACTTGACCCGAATTCGGCATGAAGACAGTCGCCCTTGGTCTTCACCAGGGTCAGTGCATCACTGATCACACTGCCATCCGGACATTTTTCTGCAATCTGGAAATAAATATACATGGCGGACCTTGCCTTCCCGGTGATGGAAGACCTGCTGGTGTTGCCGGATTTCACAGCGTCAGAAATGGTCAAAGCGGCATAGCCCGTCGCCCAACCAACACAGGATCCGATACTTCCCTGATTACCGGGGGTAGGACAATGGGATTTAAGCGAATAAACCGGCAGATCCTGGGAAGAAAATTTCAAAGCTGGAGAGATCATGCTCGTTCGCTCATATACATCGTCGTTGAATGAAAGCCCCGTCGCATACTGAGCAATAGAAGAAAAAACAAAGAAAACCGAT
Source organism: Chitinophagaceae bacterium (assembly GCA_044361845.1). Classification (GTDB taxonomy): domain Bacteria; phylum Bacteroidota; class Bacteroidia; order Chitinophagales; family Chitinophagaceae; genus Pollutibacter. The sequence continues at coordinate 7,099 of JBIKIB010000180.1, forward strand.
GCAAACACCAACAAAAGCAATTTGTTTCTCATGAAAGGCATGTTTTTAAAGGGAAATATTCAGGTTTACGAAATTTTACCACCAAATTGCTTCATCCAATCCCCCCTCCCGCGCATTGCTTAGGAATGTGAGAAACATCGAATTGCAGATTTAATGTAATATATAAAATTGCAGATAGACAATTAATAATATATTCTGTGATTTTATCATGATATTTTATGGCGGACGGTCATTCGGCTGATAAA
>JBIKIB010000015.1:0-23375 GCA_044361845.1 Chitinophagaceae bacterium
GCTGGGTCGAAAGCACCACCGGCCCACCCCGAAAATATTTCATCCTCACCGAAAAAGGGAATGCCTTCTACAAAGAACTTGAGGCAACCTGGAATGAACTTGCAAATGCAGTACACCAGATCACCCAACAGGAAGCGGACATGAACCCGGAAATTCAAAACCTCAACGCTTAAAGTCAAAACAATGAAAAAGGTTATCAATATTAACTTCCAGGGCAGGGTTGTCCCTATTGAAGAACCCGCTTTCGAAGAATTGAGGAATTACACGGATGGACTCCGCCGCTACTTTTCAGAGGAAGAAGGAAGGGATGAGATCATCAACGATATAGAAAATCGTATCGCAGAACTCTTCTCAGAAAGACTCAAGAAAAAAGAAGGCGGATGCATCACAGAAGCTGACCTGCAAGAGATCATGGCCTCAATAGGAAGACCTGAAGATTTCGATGAGGATGAGACAGGCATCGGCAGCTCGTCCACTGAAAAATCAGAAAAAAAGGAAAACAGAAACTCAGGACAATTTGAACCCAAAGGATCATTCTACCGAAATAACAGCGATAAGATCCTGGGAGGTGTTTGCGCCGGTTTCGCACAGTATCTGCGCATCGACCCGTCGATCGTCAGGATAATTTTCGCAATCTTCACGCTGGGTAGTTTCGGTACCGCATTGCTCCTGTATATTATCCTTTGGATCGTACTTCCGGCCAAGGATCTTGACATGATCGCTCGCCGTAGATTGTTCAGGAATCCTGATGAAAAAACAATCGGTGGCGTTTGCTCCGGCATTGCGAGCTATTTCAATATCGCCGTATGGATCCCAAGGATCGTATTTGCACTTCCCTTTATTTTAAGCATCATCGGTAATATATTCAGCAATAACCTCTCCGATATTGTTTTCGAATCCTTCAGCGGAACATTCATCCTTGCCTACATAATTCTTTGGATCGTTGTTCCCATGGCACATACAGCTTCCGAAAAGCTTGAAATGCGAGGAGAAAAAGTTGACCTGGAAAGCATCCGGCACAGTGTTAACGAAGAAAGGCAGGGTGTGAAAAGCAAATCAAATATCCTCAGTGAAAGACTCGAAGCCAGGGCAGAAGAATGGGGCGGAGAAGTAAGGGATAGTGTCAGGGATAGTGCACAGGCAATTCACTCACAAGCCGCACCCCTGGTAAAGTCAGCAGGAAGAGGTATCGGACATGCGATCGGTGTCCTCTTCAAAGCATTCTTCCTCTTCATCTTAAGCATCATAACATTTAGTTTATTCGTCGGACTTGTTGCGCTCATCATCGTAAGCTTCAGCGCCATTCCTTTGAAAGACTTCTTTCTGCATGGATTTTGGCACCATGCCACCGCATGGGGAACGCTGCTACTCTTTCTCGGCGTGCCGGTAGTGGCCCTCATCATATGGCTGATCCGGAGGATCTTCGGTTTCCGTTCTCGGAACAACTACCTGGGATATATATTCTCCACACTCTGGGTGTTCGGATGGGTGAGTGTAACGGTTTTCTCCGGATTGACGAGTCGGCAATTCAAAAGAGATGCGGATATCCGGGAAAAAATCGACTTGTCTCAACCATCAAACGGACGGCTGGAGGTTGACATGGGTGAAACACCTGGAAGATATTACAAATTGGACTGGATCGATAACGGAGATAATGACATGCCGGCAGTATCTACCAATGAAGACAGTATGCTGTTGAACACCCTTCGGATCAGGATCATCAAGAGCAAAGACTCCCTGTACCATGCCACCACCTACAAGATCGCCAGCGGTGAAACTCAGGTAAAAGCGGAAGAAAGCGCTTCCAAAATAAGGTTTGGATTGAAACAGGAAGACAGCATCCTGTTGCTACAAAAAGGTTTCGGAATATCAAAAACAGATAAGTACCACAACCAAAAAATCATGCTGATCATCGAAGTTCCGGCCGGAAAATCCATTAAAATCAACGAAAATACCGATTGGTTCGACTGGTTCAGCGTGCGGGGAAATGGAACAGGTATTACTGTCAGGCATGGTTCGGATGATGATATGAATGCTCATCCCTGGGACCATGATGTTTGGTATACAATGACAAGTGAGGGTCTCGAGCGTATAGAAAGCCCTGATAACAAAGAAAAAGACTCGGATTCCAGGCTTAATGAAAAAGAGAAGAAGAAAAATGAGGTGGACATAAAACTCAATAAAGACTCCCTGACAATCAGGGTGGATGGAAATGATACTACAGTCAACATCAACCTCAGCGCCGCAAACCAATCAAAAAGGATACAGGGCAAACCTGCTAAAACCATGAACCCTGTTGAAACGGAAGAAAATATTGCTCACATGGCTTATGCAATTCCACTCATGGACATCCTCAAACTGGGTTTTTGAAAAACTATATTCCATCGAATCTCAAGTGAATGAAGTCCGGGCAATGCCCGGCTTCTTTCGTTATGTATGTACTCATATTGGGCCTTAGGGGCGAATGCGTTAGCTTTGCACCCATTCAAAAAGTCATATGAAACAAACCCCCTTCACGCTTAAACACATCGCTCTCGGTGCCAAAATGGCTGAATTTGCCGGATATAACATGCCGATATCGTACTCCGGCATAAATGATGAACACCATGCCGTACGCAATAACGCTGGCATATTTGATGTGAGTCATATGGGGGAATTCATGCTGAAGGGCCACAATGCTTTGGACCTTATTCAGCGCGTGACTTCCAATGATGCATCCAAAATCACTAACGGAAAAGCACAATATAGCTGCCTCACAAATGAAAATGGAGGCATCGTTGATGACCTGATCGTCTACTGCATCGAGGAAAATAACGTCTATATGCTGGTCGTGAACGCATCCAACATTGATAAGGACTGGGAATGGATTCGCAGACACAACACCAACAATGTCGAGATGCACAATATATCCGCCAAAACATGCCTGCTGGCCATCCAAGGTCCGAATGCCACGAAAATGTTGCAACCACTCACAGACATGGATATCATGAACCTGAAATACTACACTTTCGTGAAAGGAAACTTCGCAGGTGTCGACAATGTCCTCGTAAGTGCTACCGGATATACTGGCGCAGGTGGCGTGGAAATATATTTCGAGGAAAAAGATGGTGCAGCTGACAAGATATGGGATACTATATTCACGGAATGTGGACCAAAAGGACTTAAACCAATCGGATTGGGCGCCCGGGATACCCTCCGACTGGAAATGGGATATTGTCTTTACGGAAATGACATCGATGATTTCAGCACCCCACTGGAAGCCGGGCTGGGATGGATCACCAAATTCACAAAGCCTTTCACGGCCAGTGAATACCTGCAAAAACAAAAAGCAAATGGCCCTGAAAAAAAACTCGTCGGTTTCGAAATGATCGACAAAGGCATCCCCCGACACGATTACCTGATCCGGGATAACGAAGGAAATCTCATCGGGCGAGTCACCTCAGGCACACAATCACCCACCCTTTCGAAAGGAATCGGATTGGGATATGTCCAAATCGAACATGCTTATATCGACAGTGAAATATTTATTGACGTCCGGGACAAGTCTCTTAAAGCTAAAGTCGTAAAACTCCCATTCGTCAAACAATGAACTTGCATGTTATGAATTTTACGACCATTCAATTGTAACAAATGTCTTTTAACAAACCATCCCTCTATACCTGCCTGTCACCAGCGTTACTCAACCTATATGAACCGCAAGAAAGCCTTGTCGTGATCATTGATGTATTGCGTGCAACGTCAACAATCGCAACGGCATTGAACAATGGCGCTAAAAGCGTTATCCCTGTGGCAACCGTACCCAGATGCATTGAACTCGGCCAACAATTGGACGGCATCACGGCAGGAGAACGAGATGGTCAAATCGCTGAAGGCCTCACTTATGGAAACTCGCCATTCGAATATCCACGCTCATTTATAGCCGATAAAATACTCGTCCTGACCACCACCAATGGTACAAAACTCCTTCACATGGCATTGGATAACGGGGCTGAGGAGATCGTTACAGGGGCTTTCTGCAACCTCTCCGCTGTATGTGACCATATCCTGAAGAAAAATATGCCCGTCATCCTCGGTTGTGCCGCATGGAAAGACCGCGTCAATATGGAAGATACCCTGTTCGCAGGTGCCGTCATAAGCAGGATAAAGGAACACTTCAAAATCCAGTGTGATTCAAGCCATTTCGCAGAAAATCTCTACCAATTGGCAAGCCCTGATCTGTTCGGTTTCATGCAGAAAAACAATGCAACACATTATCACAGGCTCATGAACTTTGGTCTGGAAAAAGATATCCGATATTGCCTGACCGCTGATCAGGCCAACGTACTACCGATATTTCAGGGTGACCGGCTTGTGTTGTCACCATAAATCGTTTATTACACACGAATTAACAAAATTTCTCAAGTTACATTATTTATGTCGTCATCCCGGTTATCCGGTCATATCTTAAATAAAAGATTGAAAGCCATTTAGATGCCGTCCTTTTTCAGTTACTTTTGTAGATTGTCCCTTTGATTCCGCTGCATACGGAATTGGGCTGAATGTAATTTCGCTTGTAAGTAACCGTTATCGTCTACCATGGCACTGTCACACCTCCTGAAATTTATTTACAACAACGGGACCGATGAGGTCAACCGCAGGGGTAAAAAAATCCATTCGATCAGCAACGTTGAATTCCTCGAACACGATGAACTCATGGGTTCCGTGACATTTCGGGTGAAAGACGATCATTACGCCACCTATTATAAGGTCCATGTACAAAAATACCGGGATCCTAAATCGATGATGGTACGCTGCAGCTGCCCCTATAACCTCGGGGATATCTGCAGACACGAGGCTGCTGCACTCTTTCAATTACAGGAACTACTGGATAAAAACATTCTGGGCGACAAAACCCTCGTCTACGACCAGCGACATACAGTCGTCAAAATGAGGCAGATCGACCTAAAAACGCTCCGAATGCTCACGTCCTCAGAAGCATTCGAAGAAGCTGAAAATCTTCTGCGTAGCCAAAAAGCCAACATCATCCTCGCTAAGGATGAACGACTGGAAGCTACACTGGAAGTCGGACCACAACAATACAACATTGTCATCCAAAAAAATGAAGAGCGGAATTTTGACACCTCCTGCAAATGCAACGACCATAAACATCCACTCTGCATCCACAAAACAGCCGTATTCCTCCAACTGCTGAATGCCTATGGGGCAAATTACTTCGATTCCATTCGAAACTGGGATAAGGAAAAAAACAAACTCCTGGAAGCATATGGCTACAGCATGAACGATGCCGGCTGGGAGAAAAAGTTCGAATTCACCTACAAAGAAGGAAAACCTTTCCTACGTGTATTGGACCCGGAAGTTAAACGCATCGCCTTACCAGCTGCCGAGCCATCTAAATTCAGACTTTTTGAAGCAGAAAACAATCAGGAATCAACCCCGCCACCTGCCCCTGTAAAAATTGTAGGCCAACATCGGCTGGCTGTCGTTTTTCTGGAAGAAGCAAAACAGTTCCCAGGTTTCACTATTGAAGTCATCACAGGGGAAACCAGCGAAGATGGTGATAAATACATCGGAAAAGTCGAAAAACTCGATCTGGGAAAATTCATTTCCACAGATGATATGCTGGAACAAGACATCTCACTATTGCAGCAACTTCGTAAACTGCAAACCACAGAAATCAGCAAATACGTCAACAGAAACTCTCCCTTCGCCGGCATCTGGGAAAATATTATCCAAAATGAAGGCGATGGCCTGCCGGCAGATACAGAATCACTTATCATTGAATATATCTATCCAAAACTCAAAAAACTCTTTGTAGAACACGAAGGCAGAACGATGTTCTACAGGATTCCTTCCGGAAAAACTTTCACAACGAAAAATCTCCTGCCAGTCTCCCCTGATGCTTGTGCATTGACACCAACCATACATGTCGATCTGGAAAGTGATGGGTACAAGATCAGCTGCACCGCAGAAGTGAACGAACTCGATATCGACCTGAAAGAAAACGAATGGGGAAGCAGCCTGCTCGTATTGTACGACGACCATTTATACCTGTGGGATAAGGCCGAGGATTATGAATCCGTTCGCACGTTGATTCAAGAAGGCTGCCTGACAATTGACCCGGAGGATTGGCCCATATTCCTGGAAAAAACACTCCTGCCCCTTACCAGAAAACACAAAACAGCATTCGACCCCTCTTTGATACTGGAAGTTCGAGAAGGCGAACCTGAAATCCGTTTACTGCTGCAAGAAAAAGGTGATTACCTGGTCTTCGTACCCATTTTCTCCTATAAAGGGTATGAGGTTCGACACGCCGAAAAAGACTCTATCGTGCTGGCAGACAAAGGAAATGTCACCATAATCCATAGAAACAGAGAGGCGGAATTGCGCTTTATAAGAAAATTGGAAGGGTTACACTCCAACTTTATCCGACAGGAATCACCCTTTACACTGAACCTGAAAGGCGGTGATGTACTGAAAAACAACTGGTTCTTCCTCTTCGTGGATGCCATGAAAGAAATGCAGATCCCGGTGACAGGTTTTGATGTACTCCGAAACTTCCGCTTCAATACGGCAAAACCCAGTACCCGAATCCGAATAAACAACGGCGTAGACTGGTTTGATGCAACGGTGGATGTATTGTTCGGTGACCAACAGGTAACAATCACAGAAATCAAACGGGCACTGACAAATAAACAGCAATTCGTACAACTCGGTGACGGATCCTTAGGCATTCTCCCCGAAGAATGGCTAAAAAAATACTCCCTGCTTTTCAGGGTAGGAGAAGGTAAACAAGACAAATTAAGGCTCTCAAAATACCACCTCAGCGTCATTGATGAACTATACGATAGTCGCGATGAAACAGAAGTGATGATCAGACTTGAGGAAAAATATGAGAGACTTCGTGGATTCAATCGAATCAGTGAGGTCGACCCGCCAAAAGAATTGGAAAAAATACTCAGGCCCTACCAGGTTGCCGGGTACCACTGGCTTAATTATCTCAGCGATGTCGGATGGGGTGGGATTCTGGCCGATGACATGGGCCTTGGTAAGACCGTTCAAGCACTTTCATTCCTGCAAGCATACCGCGATAAACACGATACACTCAAGGCACTTGTCGTTTGCCCAACTACACTCATGTTCAACTGGGAAAACGAAATCAAAAAATTCACGCCAAAACTCACCTATAAAATCCATCATGGTGGTGACCGCAGCAGGGACAAAACCGTGCTGAATAAATTTGACGTACTGATCACCACCTACGGTACCCTTCGCAGCGATATCAAAATGTTGGTGGATATCAACTTCGACTATGTCGTACTCGACGAAAGCCAGGCCATAAAAAATCCACAAAGCAAAGTCACAAAAGCCGCATCACTGCTACAAGCTAAAAGCAGATTGTGCATGAGCGGTACTCCATTGCAAAACAACACTTTCGATATCTATGCACAAATGAATTTTCTTAACCCGGGTATGCTGGGCAGCGTTGAATTCTTCCGCAATGAATTCGCCACTCCCATCGATAAATTCGGAGAACAAGTGCAAAAAGACCACCTCCGAAAACTGCTGTATCCTTTTATTTTACGCCGTACAAAAGAACAGGTCGCAAAAGATCTTCCGGATAAAACAGAAACCATCCTTTTCTGCGAGATGGAAGACGAACAACGCAAAATATATGATGCCTTCAGAAACGATTATAGAAACAAGATCCTGGGCGTGATCAATGAACAAGGCATCGACAAATCACAACTGACCATCCTTCAGGGATTGATGAAACTCCGGCAGATATGCGACTCTCCCGCGATCATGAATGAGCAGGAAAAATACCCTAACGTATCCATAAAACTGGATGAACTGACAAGGGAAATAACCGAAAACATCGGGGATCACAAGGCCCTGGTATTCTCCCAATACCTGGGCATGCTCGCACTGATCCGTGAAAAACTGGATGAACTTGGCGTCCCCTATGAATATTTTGATGGTAGCACATCCGCCCAAGACCGGGAAAAAGCCATTCGAAACTTCCAGGATAACGATACCATCAGGGTCTTTCTAATATCCCTTAAAGCTGGAGGGGTAGGACTAAACCTGACAGCTGCTGACTACGTCTACATAGTCGACCCATGGTGGAATCCTGCAGTGGAACAACAAGCAATAGATCGAACTCACCGCATCGGACAGACAAAAAACATATTCGCATACCGCATGATATGCAAGGATACCATCGAAGACAAGATCCTTCTCCTGCAAGAAAAAAAACGATCCCTGGCAAAAGACCTGATCTCCGATGAAACATCTTTCGTCAAGAAACTTAGCCGTGAGGACGTTGAATATCTCTTCAGCTGATAAAATGATCATCCCATCACATACTTCCTCAATGTCTCAAAACCCATCCAAAAAGTGGCTGCAACCACCAATATGCCAGCAATTGTCAGCCACCAGGGATGCACGTAAACACCCATGATTTTTTTCCGGTAAGCACCTATCAATAGAATGCCCAATGAAAAAGGAAGGATGAATCCATTGAAAGTACCGACAAAAACAAGGGTCTTTACAGGCTGACCCACCATGACAAAAACGATGGCTGACAGGAAAACAAATCCAATTAAAATCACTTTCAGACGCTTGTCAAAAAAAGGATGAACGGTACGAAGAAATGAGACAGAAGTATAGGCCGATCCAATGACCGATGTGATAGCAGCACACCACATCACTACCCCGAAAATCATATAACCCGTTTGACCGGCCGCCAACCTGAAAACCACAGCAGCTGGGTTGCTGTTACCAAGACTGATTCCCTGAGATACGACACCCAATGCAGCAAGAAACAAAAGCACACGCATCACGGAAGCCAGTAATATGGCCGATACTGCCGATTGGTTCACTTCTCTCAAATGCACCTCTCCCGTCCTGCCGGAATCAAGCAGCCTATGCGCACCTGCAAAACTGATATATCCACCCACTGTCCCACCTACAAGTGTGAGGATAGCCTTCACATCTATGCGATCAGGTACAAAACTACGGTGCAATGCATCTGCCATTGGTGGATCTGCCTGATAAACCACATACACAGTGAGGCCGATCATTACAATGCCGAGAAGCTTGGCAAAGGAATCCATCCATCCAACTGCATTCCGGGATATAAAAATACACACCGCAATCATTGCACTGATAATAGCACCAACCCTCACATCCATACCCGTCAGCACATTCAGTCCCAAACCGGCGCCTGCCAAATTTCCAATATTAAAGGCCAAACCACCTACAACAATCATCAGTGTAAGGATATGTCCCGCACCCGGGAAAACCCTATTTGCGATTTCCTGTGCACGCAAACCACTGGCTGACACGATCCGCCAGATATTCAGCTGAGCACCTATATCCACCAGCACCGAAATAAGAATGATAAACCCGAAACTTGACAGCAATTGGTTGGTAAAGACTGCTGTCTGAGTCAAAAAACCAGGCCCTATGGCGGACGTCGCCATAAGAAAGGCTGCCCCAACCAAAGGAGAACGACGAAGTATTTTGAAAAAACTCATGCTGAAATCTTTGGCGCAGAAATCCGGATACCATGATCTGTCAGGGCCTTACGAATGGCTGCCGCAAATGCAATGGCATGAGACCCATCTCCATGTAAACAAATGGTATCAGCTGTCAAGGGTATCATCATACCATCAATTGTTGTGACCATTCCTGTCATAAGGATCTCCTCAACCTGGCGTACGCACTGACCCACATCCCGAATCACCGCACCGACATCAGATCTGGGGGTGAGCGATCCATCAGACCGATACGTACGATCAGCAAATACCTCTCTGCAAAAAGGAAGTCCCATCGCAAGTGCCGCATACTCCAACGCACTGCCTGCCGGACCATACAACATCAGGCGCTTGTCAAAATAATAAACAGCATGGGTGATAGCCTCAGCAAATTCCTGATCCCGGGATGCACGATTATACAGTGCTCCATGCGGTTTGACATGGTGCATACTGATCCCCGCAGTACGGACAAAAGCCTCAGTTGCACCGATCTGATATAAGACAATGTCGTACACCTCCTGAGGTGTGAACTGCATATCACGACGACCAAAACCCTGAAGATCAGGGTAGGATGGATGCGCACCAATGGCAACATCATGCTGCTGAGCAAGCCTGACGGTTCGGTGAATGATTCCGGGATCACCACCATGGTAACCACAGGCGATATTTGCAGAACTCACCAATGGCATGAGCGCATCATCATTTCCAATGACATATAACCCGAAACTCTCCCCCATATCACAGTTAAGATCTATGCTTTCAGGCATTGCATTTGTTGAATTGAGGACTTACCATTTTTGGTATCTGAAGATAGCATATAAAAACCAACGCATTTTTCTATAAAAATCTCCATTATTCAAGTCCCACATTCATTGATTGAAACGCAAACCGAAAGCCATTTCTAATCTTCTTAGCCCCCTTCGCTGTTGCAGAAATAAAGTTTCCGCCTCAGCCATTTGGATCTTCTCAAAACCGACAGCATCCCCTGGCCGAAGTTGTGCACAAAAAGGCAAATCCGCTGCACATACCTGCACAATCCTGGGATATCCACCAGTGGTCTGTGCTTCTGCCATCAAAAGGATTGGCATACCATCGTGGCTGATCTGAATGGTACCCGGACAAACCGCACTTGAAATCAATTCCTTACTTTCCAAAGACTCAACCTCAAAACCTTTTAACCGATAACCCATCCTGTTCGATCTGTCAGATACAATAAAACGCTGTGACAAGAAACATCTATCCGTATTTTGTTCAAACCAACCCCATTCTGGACCCTCCAATACCCTTATCCCCCCAACCCTTGAACCTCTCTGAAAGAAAAATGATGCCCCCCAGGAGGATATGGCAAAACCTTTTACAACATTTGGCATCAATGATTTAATCATGGCGTGAGGGACAAATTCAGTGGGATGATCCCATGAAAGCCGGTCACCGGCATGAAGTGCCCTGCCACCGAGCCCCCCCAGTGCCGCAGGTACATAAGTGCTACTGCTATTCAACTGATATCGTGATGTGAAACCACCCGCCACGGCCAGATACGACCGAAATCCTTGATTTGAAGGGGTGAAAGACAGTAGGGAAGATCTTGTGGCCCAAACCGATCTGCCCATCTCTACAGGCCTGCCATTCACCATGGGCAGGGAGCCGCCTCCGCAACAGGCGATAAGTGCATCCTCCTCTAAAAGAAATTCCGCCCCATGTGATGTCATCTCCAATACCGGCATTGTCGGTGGATTTCCGCAAAGAATATTGGCCAGCTGAAAAGAAACCATATCCATGGCACCACTCAAGGGTATCCCATATTCCCGGAAACCCGTCCGGGCTGAAGCCTGTATGGTTGTGGAAAATCCCGGTCGTATGACAAAAAGACTCATATGCTACGGAGATTCTCAAATTCGGAAAGAGAAATCTCATGGAATTGTACCTGCATTCCAGGCTGCAACAGGCAACATGGATCCCTGTCAATATCAAAAAGCTTTACAGGGCTGCGGCCGATAACCTGCCAGCCACCGGGGATGTTTGAAGGATAGATTCCTGTCTGCCTTCCGGCCAATGCCACAGAACCCGCAGGCACAGAAATTGACGGAGTGGATTTTCGGGGTACATCAAGCTCCGGAGGAAGCAAACCCATGTACGGGAACCCAGGTACGAATCCTATCATGTAAACCCTGTACTTGAAAGAAGTATGCAATTTTATGACCTCCCGAATACTCATCCTTGCATGAATGGACACTTGAGGGAGATCGTAACCCAAAGAAAGATCGTAACAAACTGGTAAAGAAACTTCCCGGAAATCCTTTCCGGTTTGGAATCCTGAAGCCTCAATCCGCATATGCAGAATGTCCTCAACCCATTGACTGACTGTTCCGTTTCTTATGCCAGCATGAGACCGCAATGCATCCAGATCATAGTAAACCGTCAATGTACTATATGCCGGTACACTTTCCACCAACCCTTCGAACGGATGAGCATTCAAAGCGTGATGCAAATCTAAAACCCGATCATTCAAATCCGGACTGATGAAAGCACCAAAATCCACGATCAATGCCATCTCACCCAGCGGATAGATGCGGTATCCTTGCATGGTGACCAAGTTAGGCATTTACAGACTCCAAAAATAAAACATCACATTCAGCATGGCAGAATAGGGACTTGTACCCAACCACGGCTATTTTATGCTGTTAAACAAGTCTATTGTGCTCCTCTCGTCTGGACTTCAAATAAAACCTTATAGGTGAATAATCAGCACTTTGGATGAATTTATTCACCAGTTCCATAAGCCATGCAGATATGATATTTCTCTTCTTTGTTGTTTGTTGATGCATAGTTTTTCCCGTTTTTTTTAAATTAACGAAGAAAATTGAGAAAAAATTATTAACGCATTGTAAATTTTATGAAATCAAACAATCTTGTACTTATATGACAAGAAAAACGATATGCAATCATCTAAAATAGAATCGGTATATTAATATTGGCAAAAGAACACCCATGATCATTATCGCACTCTATAACCTGAAAGGTGGTGTAGGCAAGACGGCATCCTGTGTGAATCTTGCATACATGGCGGCGGCCGATGGATACCGAACCCTGCTTTGGGATATCGACCCACAGGGATCGGCATCTTTCTACCTTCAGGGCCGATCCAAACCCAAAGGTGGACTGCGTCAATTACTGGATCCGGAGGCTGATTTAACAGATGCCATTCAACACACAGGATATGAATGCCTGGATATCATTTCAGCTGATACATCTGCCAAAAGCATGGATATCCTGATAGAAGACCTGCGGCACTCAAAACGCAGGATCAAAAGCCTTCTTGGACAAATAAATGACGAATATGACTTCGTATTCCTTGACTGTCCACCCGGTCTTTCAGCACTGTCGGAGAACGTTTTCCATGCTTCTGATATAGTGCTCATGCCTGTTATTCCAACAACCCTGTCTATACGTACCTATTCAATGGTCAAAGACTACTTCAAGGATAAAAACCTGGATAGCACAAAACTCATGTGCTTTTTCACGATGGTCGACCTTAGAAAAAATATGCACCAGGAAACAATGAACGAGCTAATCAAAAAGAAAAGATTCTTTGGAAACTATATCCCATATCTTTCTGATGTCGAAAAGATGGGCATATACAAAGCTCCCATCCCTGAATTCGCCCAAAATAGCTATGCTGCAAAATGTTTCAACGATTTATGGGATGAAATGAAAGAAAGAATACTATGATCAAACAACCACATGTACAGGTACATCCCTGTACATGTTGACCGGACAATACATACATTTGAATGTCAAACCCCACTATGAGGCGTGAAATCACAAGCTGGCACAGCCCCGCTTTGAACCGGGAAATGCCCGTCGTCACCTACGGATCTTACGGATTTGCCCTGCTAATGATTCCCACTGCAGCGGCTGACTATCTGGAATACGAAAGGTTTCAATTGATGGATGACCTGGCTCCGCTCGTGAATAGCGGGAAAGTCAAGGTCTTTTCCATCAATAGCATTAACACAGAAAGCTGGCTGAACAAAGAAATGGAGCCTTCTCATAAAGCGATCCGTCATAATCAGTTCAACCAATACGTGTTCAATGAAGTGATACCATTCATCCGAAACAGCACGTCTCAGGATACACCCATCATCACAACAGGCGCATCCTTCGGAGCACTTCACGCCATGAACCTCTTCCTGAAAAGGCCTGACCTGATCAGCGGCGTAATTTCAATGAGTGGCGTTTACGATCTCACAGAATACACAAAAGGCTTCTTCGACGAACAAGTGTACTATAACTCTCCCATTCACTACATCCCAAACCTTGATGATCACAACATACTGGAACAACACCGCGCAGGAAAAATCATCATCGCCACCGGCAGTGGTGCATTCGAAGATCCTGATGCAAACCGAAGATTCTCAACCATACTCAACAACAAATCCATTCCTCACGAATTAGATGTATGGGGTGTCGATGTAAAACACGACTGGCCGACCTGGAGAAAGATGTTACCCCATTTTATCCAAACCAGATTCTGAAAAGCAGTTTGAATGACACTCATATTAATTCACAGCACCCGGATTCCGGGGTTTTCATCTGCTGCACAATTCGCTACTAATGATTTCACGGGTGATATTCCGCTAAAAAATTTGCAAGGGGTCCAAAATCCCCTTCCGTAATCCTTCATTCGCAGTTCGTAATACGTAATTTCACCCCATGGAGAAAAAACTCTTCCTCCTCGACGCTTTCGCACTGATCTTTCGGGCTTATTATGCCCTAATTCGTAACCCGCAGATCACCAGCAAAGGAAAAAATACGAACGCACAATTCGGATTTACCAATACGCTGACAGACCTCCTCAACAAACAGAAACCAACCCATATGGCTGTCTGTTTCGATACGGCAGCACCCACTGAACGCCATACCGACTTCGTTGACTATAAAGCCAATCGGCAGGAAGCGCCTGAAGATATCCTGCTATCCATCCCTGATATCAAAAAAATCATCGAAAGTTTCAATATTCCCATCGTTGAAACCGATGGATTTGAGGCGGATGACGTCGTAGGTACCCTTGCAAAACAAGCAGAAAAACTTGGCTATCAAGTATATATGGTCACGCCGGACAAAGATTACGGACAACTTGTCTCCGAGAACATTAAAATATATAAACCTCCCTATCAAGGTGGTGACTTCGAAATCCTCGGGCCGAAAGAAGTATGCGATAAATGGAATATCAAACGTGTGGATCAGGTCATTGATATCCTTGGTCTGATGGGAGATGCCGTGGACAATATCCCCGGAATTCCTGGAGTAGGTGAAAAGACTGCAGCCAAATTGCTAGCAGAATATGAAACCCTGGAGAACGTACTCGCGAACGCAGACAATTTGAAAGGGGCACTGGGAGAAAAAGTAAGAAAAGGAAAAGACCTTGCCCTGATGAGCAAGAAACTTGCCACCATCATCACAACCGTACCCGTGGAATTCCATGAAGAAGACTTCAGGGTAAAAGAAATGAACCGGGAAGGTCTG
Organism: Chitinophagaceae bacterium; assembly: GCA_044361845.1. GTDB lineage: Bacteria > Bacteroidota > Bacteroidia > Chitinophagales > Chitinophagaceae > Pollutibacter. Next base: position 15,066 of record JBIKIB010000015.1, read on the forward strand.
AAAGAGATCTTTGGCGAATTAGAGTTCCGGACCATGGCCAGGAGAATTCTAGGGGAAGAGATCCTGATTCCGCAAAATAACCAACCCGAAAAAGCACCCATCGGAGTACAACAGGATTTATTCGGAAATCCCGTCGGTGATGTTTCGGTCATAAAAGAAAGTCTTCATCAAGAACCTCTAGAGATTGATGTGATCAAAGTTGAACATAATATCCACAATACACCACATACCTATCTTGCCGTAACGGATGATACAGCCATAAAGAATCTTGTCGATCAAATGATGAAGCAGGATGAAATCTGCTTTGACACGGAAACAACCAATATCGATGCCAACAATGCTGAACTCGTTGGATTCAGCTTTTCCTGGAAAGCCAGGGAAGCATTTTATATACCCTGCCCAGAGGATCAGGAAGAAACTAAAAGAATCCTGTCGTTCTTCAATCCGGTTTTTTCAAATAAAGACATCACCTGGGTTGGACAAAACATCAAATACGACCTCCTGGTACTGAAATGGTACGGTCATGAATTACAAGGCAGCCTTTTCGATACTATGGTCGCTCATTATGTCATCGAACCCGAGGGTAAACGATCTATGGATCTGCTGAGTGCACAATATCTCGGCTATGAGCCTGTCTCCATTACCGAACTGATCGGGAAAAAAGGAAAAGGACAAGGCAATATGCGGGATGTGGATATCAATAAGATCAAAGAATATGCAGCCGAGGACGCCGATATCACCCTTCAACTTAAACATGCCTTCCTACCAAAATTGAAAGAAAAAGAGGTCGAAAAAGTTTTTTATGAAGTCGACAACCCTTTAGTAAAAGTCCTCGCAGATATTGAATTTGAAGGTGTGGCAATAGATGTGGCTTTCCTTCAGGAATACTCAAAAGAACTTGACAGGGAAGCAAAAATAGCGGAAGAGAAAGTCTATCAGGAGGCCGGCGTACGGTTCAACCTGGCTTCCCCTAAACAACTGGGAGAAGTACTTTTCGAAAAATTAAAACTGGACCCCAAAGCTAAAAAAACGAAAACCGGACAATATGCGACAGGTGAGGATGTATTGCAGAAACTCTCTCACCAAAGTCCAATTGTGGAAGATATTTTGGCGTATCGGGAACTCACCAAGCTTAAATCGACTTATGTAGACTCCCTGCCACAACTGATCAATCCCAAAACCGGACGGGTACACACATCATACGCACAAGCCGTGGCAGTCACCGGAAGGTTGGCCAGTAACAACCCAAACCTGCAAAACATACCTGTCAGATCCGAAAGGGGTAAGGAAATTCGAAAAGCCTTTATTCCAAGAGACAAAGACCACCGACTGATATCAGCTGATTACTCACAAATTGAACTGCGCATCGTAGCGGCCATCAGCGGTGACCCGAATATGTGCGAAGCCTTCCGCCTCGGTAAAGATATCCATACAGCTACCGCAGCTAAAGTATATGGCATTCCGGAAGCAGAAGTGACGAAGGAACAACGATATAAAGCCAAAAGTGTAAACTTCGGTATCATTTACGGACAAGGCGCTTTCGGATTGGCCGATAACCTCGGTATCAGCAGGACAGAAGCAAAAGCCATCATCGACAACTATAAAAAAGAATTCTCCGGCATAACCTCTTACATGGAGAATACCGTGAATTTCGCACGCGAAAAAGGATACGTGCAAACACTGATGGAACGGAAACGATGGCTGAGGGATATCAACTCTTCCAATTTTACAGTCCGTGGATTTGCAGAACGAAACGCCATCAACTCTCCCATTCAGGGTACTGCCGCAGATATGGTCAAATTGGCCATGGTAAGGATTCATAAAGACCTGATAGATCAAGGCCTCCGCAGCCGGATGATCATGCAGGTACATGATGAACTTGTCTTTGATGCACACAAGGATGAAACCGAAGTCCTGAAAAAAATCATTTTAGAGGGGATGCAAAATGCACTTCCATTACCAAATGGAGTACCTGTTATTGCCGAAGCCGGTATTGGTGACAATTGGCTGGAAGCACACTGATAAAATCCGTGAAGTATGGAAAAAATACTACCACTTTATAAAGAGTTCATTTCTATTATCTAATCGTCAATTCATCTGCCTCTTATGGTGACAAGATTTTTTATCTGGTGGTTTAATCTTAATGGATGGAAAGTCGGAGAAACCATCCCTAAAGAAGTCAGAAAGGCCGTAGTGATCGCCGCTCCGCATACATCCAACTGGGACTTTGTCTTCGCACTTGCCACATTCAGAATGCTCGGCATAAAGGTCAACTATCTGATCAAAAACGAAGTCTACCGATTCCCTTTCAGAAGGCTATTAGACAACACCGGTGCCATTCCAGTAGAAAGAACCCGAAGTCAAAATCTGGTTGACACGATCGTCCAGAAATTGAACGCTGCGGAAAACCTTTACCTGATGATCCCGGCAGAAGGTACCCGAAGTAAGGTCAGCCGATGGAAAAGTGGATTCTATCACGCTGCCGTAGGTGCCAATGTTCCTGTTGTACTAGGTTACCTTGATTATGAACACAAAATTGCAGGATTTGGGAAAGTAGTTCATCTGACAGGAGACAAGCATAAAGATATGATCGTCATTCGCGAATTTTACAGACCTATAAAAGGGAAACATCCTGATAAATTCGACATTGAAGCTGTAAAACTTGATTGATTACATCCTATCCACATTAAGAATAAAGCATCTTATTTTAATTAGCAATTAACCATTCCAAACTATGAATGTTTCAGATCTTTTCCGGTATTGGAGTAATATCAGCAGTCGGTATTTCCTTGTTGCAGGAATCGCTTTCATTCTTTTCTATTTATTATATCGAAAAATTATCCAAAATAAAAAGATTCAAAACAAATTTCCTGAGACAAAAGACTACCTCAGGGAAATCGGTTACTCAGTAACAACCACTTGCATTTTTGCACTTGTACCCTGGATTTTTGTCAAACATCCGGCAATAGGACCATATACCTCACTTTACCAGAACATCACAGACTATGGATGGATTTGGTTCGTGCTCGCATTTCCGGTCATGTTCATCATGCATGACACATATTTCTACTGGACCCACAGGATGATGCATCACCCCATACTCTTTAAACACTTTCACCTGGTGCACCACAAATCCACCAATCCATCCCCCTGGGCTGCCTATGCTTTTCACCCGCTGGAAGCGATAGTGGAAGTGGGGATTTTCATAATTTTTCTATTTATCATTCCCATTCACAAATTGCATTTTTTCCTGTTTTTCCTAATGTCGATCATGTATAATGTCTATGGACATCTGGGGTGGGAGTTGTACCCGAAAGGCTTCAGCAGGCATTGGTTGGGGAAATGGATCAACACCTCCGTGAACCACAACCAACACCACCAATACTTCAAAGGGAACTATGGCCTGTACTTCCTTTTTTGGGACAGGATGATGGGCACCATCCGCAGCGATTATGACAAACGCTACGACGAAGTAAAGAATCTCAAATGATACCCACCATCTTTTATTGCTACGATGCCTATTGCGGATGGTGCTTTGGCTTCAGTCCGGTGATTCGCCAGCTTGCAAACGAGTACCAACATAAACTTGCCTTCGAAACACTTTCGGGAGGGATGATCCCAAAAGAATCCGCACAACACATCGGTAAAATCGCTGAATACATTCAGGGAGCTTACCACACGGTGGAAAAGACAACCGGCATACAGTTTGGAGAAGACTACCTCTGGCATATTAAAAACCCGGATAAAAGTGATTGGTTCCCACACTCGGATAAAGCAGCCACAGCACTTATAATCTTCAAAGAATTGTTTCCGGATAAATCCGTCGAATTTGCGGCAGAACTTCAAAAAGCCTTACACTACGAAGGAAGAGATCTGACGGATGACGAAGCATACAGGCATCTTCTTGATAAATATGATATCCATGCAACTGAATTCTATGAAAAGCTGAATTCCGAACAATACCATGAAAAAACAATCTATGAGTATACCCTCGTAAAACAACTCCAAGTGAACGGATTCCCGGCTGTCCTCCTACAAACCGATGAGCTGAAATTCTTCCTGCTCACACGAGGATACACTAATTATGAAACCCTCAAAGAAAGGATCGATAGAATTCTTCAGGACTTGGAAAATAAAACCCAATATCCATAATCCCATTCCTGAGAATAAACAAGTAATGACAGTATGACCACTTGCAAACGATTCATCCGATAAATTGTAACTTGCAGCCTTTCAACTATAATATGGAATACAATAAGATCATATCAGTAACAGGCCTTCCCGGACTTTTCGAACTCGTAAGCAGCAAAAACGATGGCGCTTTGGTTCGCTCCCTGAACGACAAAACGACCAAATTCGTTTCCAGTCGCGTACACAACTTCTCCCACCTGGAAAGTATTGAAGTGTATACACAAGATGAGAATGCCAACCTGGCTGAAGTCTTTTTGGCAATGGAAAAGTCTGCAGAAACCCTCCCTGAAGAAAAAGATGAAGCTTCCGTGAAAAACTACTTTGAAAAAGTATTCCCGGAAATGGACTTCGACCGTGTCTACAATAGCGACATGAAAAAAATGGTTCGCTGGTACCTGATCCTTAAAGGAAACAACGTGGAAATCATTCTGCCAGCCACAGGGTCAGAAGAAAACGAACAAGATGAAGCTGGAGATGCCTGAAAATAGCATAAAGACACTCCATCAGGTTTCTTCTAAACGGATTTATATCATCTGAGCCCAAGCAAACACCATGAACTACTCCGCAGACATCAGCAAAATCGAACGGCACTACCTTCCAGATGAGTTCAACATCACAGACTGGTCCGGACTGGAACCTTTCTTCATTGAACTGACTGACCGCCCGTTAAACTCGGTATCAGACCTTGAAAAATGGATGAAGGATATGAGTGAAGTAGAAGCCGCCGTGAGCGAGGATGCCTGTTGGAGACAGGTGCGCATGACCTGTGATACCAATAATAAAAAACTGGAAGAGGCTTTTAATTTTTTCTACCTCGAAATTCAGCCTAAAATACAACCTTACGCTGACCGACTGAATAGAAAATTGATAGATTGCCCATTCACAGCTCAACTTGACCAACAGAAATATTTCACCTATCTGCGGTCAGTTAAAAAAAACATCGAATTATTCCGGGAAGCAAACATCCCCCTGCAGGCGGAGATGAGCGTGCTACAACAGCATTATGGTGCAGTCGCCGGAAAAATGACGATAGAGTATGATGGTAAAGAATACACGATCCAACAGGCTTCCAAATTCCTGGAAAACCCCGACCGATCCATTCGGGAAGTCGTTTATAGGAAAATCAATGAAAGACGATTACAGGATGATCAGGAATTACAAAACCTTTTTACAAAACTCGTCGCCCTCAGGCATCAAATAGCAGTCAATGCCGGCTTCAAAAATTACCGGGACTATAAGTTCGCAGAAATGGGTAGGTTCGATTACACACCCGCTGATTGCATGCAATTTCATAAAGCAGTCGAAGAACATGTTGTCCCTTTGATCAATGAGATATACGAAAAACATGCCCATAAACTAGGCATCTCCCCACTCAGACCATGGGATACTGAGGCAGAACCACAGGGCCTTCAGCCGCTTCGTCCTTTCACAGATGGTAAAGATCTGCTGGAAAAAACCATCTCTTGCTTCAATAAGCTGGATCCGTTCTTTGCTGATTGCCTTGTGAAAATGAATGAACTCAAACACCTTGACCTGGACAGCCGCATCGGAAAAGCACCCGGAGGATATAATATGCCGCTCGCTGAAAGCGGAGCACCCTTCATCTTTATGAACGCAGCCAGCCAAATGTCGGATGTGACCACGATGGTACACGAAGGAGGGCATGCCATACACTCTTTCCTATCCCATACACTGGAACTGAGTGCATTCAAAGAATACCCGACAGAAATGGCAGAAGTGGCCAGTATGGCCATGGAACTTTTCAGCATGGATCATTGGGAACCATTCTTCAACAACGAAGAAGATATGAAACGGGCCAAACAACACCAATTGGAACGTGTCATCACCATCTTCCCATGGATATCAACAATCGATGGTTTCCAGCACTGGGTATATGAAAATCCACAACACACAGAAGCGGAAAGAACAAAGGCTTGGACAGACCTTCTTAATAAATATTCATCCTCCGTGCTGGATTATAGCGGCTTAAGCCAATACCGACAAATAAGCTGGCAACGTCAGCTTCATCTATTTGAAGTACCCTTCTATTATATCGAGTATGGCATTGCTCAACTCGGTGCACTCGGAATGTGGAAACAATACAGAACAAATCCCACAAAAGCCTTAGAAAATTACACAACAGCTCTGAGTATGGGCGGTATGCTGACCCTTCCTGAACTGTATAAGACTGCCGGACTTGAATTTGATTTCTCTTCAGACAAAATCCGTGAACTCATGGAAATGGTAAGGACTGAGTTGAAAAAATTATACGCTTAACTTCTCCTCAATCTCTGAAATGCAAATTATTTCTTGCATTTTACACATACGCCATTGACAACCATATTGATCTGTAAGGCATGATAGCCTAATGGCAATTTTATTTCCGGTATATGGATGTCATCCATACAAGTGGTGTTGCCACAATCTTCACAAACAAAATGTATATGATTGTCGTGATGGTGACCTTCCTGGCAATCATCCTTGCATAAGGCATAAAGCACCGCATTTTCCGTGGTCGGGATCGTGTGAATGATACCCTTCTCCATAAATACCTGAAGGGTTCGATAAACAGTAACTCGATCGAACCGCTCGGAAGTCTTTTCCTCCACATCATGATGGGCCAGCGCTGATCCTGCCTGAACAAAAATCTCTAATATGTTACGCCGACTCTCCGTTACACTCAATTGACTCTTGCGCAATATCTTTATGATCTGATCTTCCATCCTCTGGTCTTATACGTTTATGGCTTCTCGTTTAATAATAATCTTGTATCTCTTTCAAGTTGCTTCACTTCATCCTTTTTCAAACCGTCATAAATGCCTCGCACCCTGCCATTCCTGTCTACTAACGCAAAAAACTGCGTGTGGATGAACTGATCTGAAATATTCTTACTGCTGTTCTCCTCATTGTCCAGCATGTAGCTTTCTCGCGCACTCCGATACAGACTTTCCTTACTACCAGTCAGAAACCACCAATTACGGGAAGCCCCACCTATGGAATCTGCATATCGCTTCATCCGCTCGACTGTGTCCGTGTCCGGATCTACTGTATGAGAAAGAATGATAAATTCAGGTACTTCTTTAAAAATTCCATAAATCGCCTGCATGTTTTTATTCATCTTCGGACAGATGCCCTTACACGTCGTAAAAAAATACTCCACAATAACTACCTTGCCTTCTATGTCCTTTTCCGTTACAACCTGCCCATCCTGATTTGTAAACGAAAATGGTCGGACATTGGAAAGTATTGGCAACTTTTCCTGTCCAAATTCCGTCGTGGTAAGCAACCCTATATAGAAACCGGCAAGCAGAATCCCAAAAATGCCGAAATATAGCCAAGTCTTTTTTCTCATATGCGTCAAATAGTTTGTAAAATTACATCGCCTGCCTCAGTTATTACAATAAGCATTTAGTCTTTGCAACTTTGTTGCAAAAGGCTATTTTTGCATTTTAACTCAACGGATGTTCAGAATCAATTACGATGCCTTAGGAATTGCAGCTTCTTTAGCCTGTGCTATACATTGTGCCGTGCTTCCGTTACTTATTTCTAGCCTTCCCGTTTTTGGTGTCAATATCATCGACAACACATTCTTTGAATACCTGATGATCACACTGGCAATGGCTGTTGGTTTTCATTCCCTTTGGCATGGTTACAGAAAACACCATGGTCGGATTGCACCTATCGTGATTTTCGGAACAGGCATGGTACTCTTGTTGCTGAAACAGTTATTTCACAGCCATCAGCTATACTTTCTCATTCCAGCTGTCGTTGCGATCGTAGCGGCACATCTGTACAATTTCCGAATGTGCAAAAAAGCTGGTTGCCGCCACTGATTCACCCATCCCACTTTACCGATCCAATCACACATAGTCGATAATTCTTTCAAATGAAACATGTTAACCGATTGCTCTCAGCATGTTTCCTTTTATTCGCCGCACTCCAGCTAAATGACCCGGACCCCTGGCTATGGATACCTATATACCTTTACGCAGCTGGGTTATGCCTTTTTTTATCCTTGGGACATATTTTCCCAAAGGCATTGATAGCCGGTATCATTTATTGTTGCCTGCATGCTTCATGGCTTTTTATCACCCGCGATGGTGTGGTATCTTGGGCAAA
>JBIKIB010000181.1:0-7312 GCA_044361845.1 Chitinophagaceae bacterium
AGGCCAGCAGGATCATTGCGGTGGAATTGATGGTCATGGATGTCGATACTTGCTGCAGTGTGATGCCCTTGAACAACAGCTCCATGTCCTCGAGGCTGTCAATGGCCACACCCACCTTACCCACTTCACCCTCGGCAAGGACGTGGTCACTGTCGTATCCTATCTGGGTGGGAAGGTCGAAGGCCACGCTGAGCCCCATCACTCCCTGCGACAACAGATAATGGTACCGCTTATTGCTCTCCTCCGCAGTGGAGAACCCCGCATACTGGCGCATCGTCCACAAACGTCCCCGGTACATATCGGGCTGGACACCCCTTGTATATGGGAAAACCCCGGGAACCTCGCGGGGTAGTCCTGCAATATCTTCAGGATAGTAACACAGTTTGATCTCCGTACCGGATTCGGTGGTGCGTTTTTGTTCCTTGTCCAATTTGATATCGTTTAATGATCGGAGGTTGAAATTAACCTGTTTACGCATACCATCATCATCCGATGCGCCGATCCACGTATTTCAGAGCCACTTGGCAAGAAAATCGTTGAACTCATGACGAAGTTCGTTCATCACCTTCTCAAATGAGAGATAACCATCCTTCAGGCTCTCATGCATATGCTGATGCGGTATCTCTTTTGATGCATCTTCCACCGCCACCATCCTCCCGAAATTTGAAACATGTTCACGTATGCTATGCCGCAATTCATCGATGGTGTTGCGCTGGATCAGGAACTGGTTCTGAAAATGTTCGATGCCACGGCTCATGTCAAAATTCCCTTTGCGTGAAGCAAGTTCGAGAAGCCGCTTTTCCAAAATAAGAATATCCTCCTTGTAGAAGTCAAGTCCATTCAGCCATTCACTGTGTTCCGCAGTGACTTTTGTCAGATTGTCGTTGCTCATGTCTCTTTGTTTTATCCGAAGTTAGATAAGCCATATCCCCGGGTTGCTGACCCTTGTCATCGGTGAAACTGACAGTACTCATGAGGCACACTCCCGAGGGTAGTAACGTGTACGAATAACCGAAATTTGACGGGTATCAGCTCTGCTTGTTCCTGTGCAGGATCACTCCTTTGATGAACTTTTCGAACTCCACGGCATGGAATACCAGCGCGGATGCGGCGAAACAGATCAGCAGTTCATTCATGGTGAGCGGCTGCGTCTTGAAAAGGGTGTTTCCGAATGGGGTGTAGATCACCAGTAATTGGAGCGCGACGGTGAGCAATACCGCGCCCAGCAGGGGTTTGTTGCTCAGGATACCCTGCATGAAGAGAAACCTGCGATCACTGCGAATAGCAAGCACATGCCCGAGTTGGGAAAACGCGAGGATTGAAAAAACCATTGTCTGCCAATGTTCCATCCCACGGCTAATGGCCCAGGCCTGCGCAAGGAGGGTGACAGCGGCCATCAGCAATCCCACCCAGATGATATGAAAACCAACCCCCTTGGAGAAGAGGCTCTCGCTGGTCCGTCTGGGAGGACGCTTCATGATGTCCTTCTCCGCTGCTTCACGGGCCAATGCCAGACCGGGCAGTCCGTCGGTCACAAGGTTGATCCATAACAAATGGATGGGCAACAGCGGTATCGGCATGCCGAGCAGGGGGGCCAGTACGATGGTCCATATCTCTGCCCCATTGCAGGTCATGATGTACTTCACGAACTTCCGGATATTATCGAAGATCCGCCTGCCTTCTCTGACAGCCTTTACGATGGTGGCGAAGTTGTCGTCAAGCAGAATCATATGTGCCGCTTCCTTACTGACATCGGTCCCATTGATACCCATTGCCACACCGATATCAGCGGTCTTGAGCGATGGTGCATCATTGACCCCATCACCCGTCATTGCCACGAAATTTTCCCGTCGCTGCAGGGCTTTCACGATCTGCAATTTCTGTTCCGGTGACACCCGGGCATACACGCGCACTTTTTCCACGATCTCATCGAACATTTCATCCGACATGGCCCGAAGCTCAACACCGGAAAGTACGAGGTCTTTTTCTGTGAGGATGCCGATCTGCCGGGCAATGGCGGATGCCGTGGCAGGGTGGTCACCGGTGATCATCACCGTATGGATGCCCGCCGTATTACATTCGGATATCGCCTGCCGCGCCTCCTCCCTCGGTGGATCGATCATACCGGCCATTCCTGCATATATCAGATCCCGCTCGACCGCTTCATATACAAAAGGATGTGGTAATACATCCAACATACGATACCCATACGCGATCACCCGAATGCCATTGGAAGCCATGCCATGAGCTTTTCCAAGGATCTCCGCTCGGGATTGACCGTCGGCAAGCGCCGCCTCGATGGATTCCACAGCCCCCTTGGAGATCACCAGATAACGCCCGTCGACCTCATGCACCGTCGTCATGCACTTGCGATCAGAATCAAATGGCAGCTCCCGCACCCTGGGAAAATCCTGCCGGGTCTTTTCCAATTTGTCGGAACTACACGAACTGATGAATGATTCCACGAGGGCAATTTCCGTAGGGTCCCCCATCAGTCTCCCGTCGCCTGTCCGCTTGACATCATGGTTCAACGCCATAGCGACTTTCAGCATGGAAATACCATCCAAAGGGCCTGCTGGGTCTTCCGGTTCATCCATCTCCACCACCTTCATCCTGTTTTCAGTGAGGGTGCCGGTCTTGTCGGTACAGATGTATGTGACAGAACCCAGCGTCTCAACAGCCGGTAATCTCCGGATCAGGGCATTCTTGCGCACCATTCTTTTTGCGCCCATGGATAATGCGATCGTGATCAGCGCCGGAAGCGCCTCCGGAATGGCCGCCACGGCCAACGATATCGAAAGCAGCAACATCTTCATGGGATCCTCCCCACGCAGGAGCCCGACACCCAATAGGATCAGGCATATCATCAGGATGATGTACGAAAGCTTCCGTCCGAAATCAGCCATACGCTTCTGCAAAGGCGTCACGGATTCCGCATCCTGAAGCATGCTTGCGATCTTCCCGATCTCCGTGCGCATACCCGTCGAAATGACCAAGCCCTTCGCCCTTCCGTTCGTGACCAGCGTACCTTTGAAAGCCATATTGAAGAGGTCGCCGAGCGATAATTCCCCGCCCTCGATGACCGCACTGCTCTTATCGACCGGTACGGATTCCCCCGTGAGGGCCGACTCGTCCACGCGTAGGGTATGCGTTTCCGTTAGCCGCAGGTCGGCAGGCACCGCATTGCCCGCTTCCAGCAGTACGATATCCCCCGGAACGATCTCCGAGGACGGCAATGACACCACAATGCCATCCCGTAACACCTGGGCCGTAAGGGTCGCCATTTTCTTGAGCGCCTCCATGGCCTTCTCCGCCCTGTACTCCTGGACAAATCCCAGTATGGAATTCAGGATGACGATCACCAGGATGATGATGGCATCGGTCATATCGCCGATAAGGCCCGAAATGACCGCAGCAGCCATCAGTACAAGGATCATGAAATCCTTGAATTGGGAAATGAACAGGATCCAGGCAGGCTTTTTCGCTTTCTCCTCCAGTTCGTTGGGCCCGAACTCAGCCCGTCTTGTTTGCACTTCGGCAGAGGTGAGTCCCGCCGATGATGACGCAGCAGTTGCATATACCTCGTGAATTTCCTGTTGGTACCAGTTCATGGTATTTTCAGTTTGTGAACTTGTAAAGCAAAAATAAATTGATGACGTAAATGATGCCGACGAGCATGGCATCCCATGCGAGGAGGTAACGCTTTCCTTTGACACGAAAACTAAGGCCGATGATCACGACCGCCGTCATAAGGATCGTACTGAACACTGATAACAGATTATTGGCCGATGCATCCTTGAGGATATGTCCCTTCGTGTATAAGATGTCATCTATCGCTAAAATGAGGATATTGAAAAGATTACTGCCCAGGAGATTGCCCACAGCCAGATCAATGGAACCCATCCGCACCGCCGCGAGGCTCACAGCGATCTCTGGCAGAGAGGTGGAGACGGCAAGGAAAAAAGTACCCACAAAGGATCTACCCAAGCCCGTAAACTCAGCAATATGGTCGGCGAAATATGGCAGTGTCAATGCGGAGACAATGATGATGAGCGCGAAAAAAACATACCGAGTGATGATGAACTTCAAAGTGATCCCTTCCAACCCAGGCCTTCCGGGAGGCGTCTGACCGCACCCATGCTCAGGATTGGTTTCATTCAAATAAATCAGCCGAACAGAAACCAAATAGACAACAATGAACAAAAGGCTGGTGAGTCCGATCCACGGGCTTATGACGATATCCCTGGGAAGGAATATCGCAAATGCGGCCAAGGTCAAAAGAATGATGCCCAATGACGCCGCAACGACATGGTTTCTGGAAGCCGTTCCCAACAGCGAATTCCGGTTCGGGACAAACGCATCCAAAATGGCCAATATGCCGAGGTTGAATGCGCAACTGCCAAAAATATCCCCCACGGCAAGATCCGCTGACTGCAGAAACGCGGATGAACTGATACCGACCATCAACTCCGGAAGGGATGTCACCGATGCCATCAGGATAAGCCCTACCCATGCCTTCCCCATGCCGGTCTTTTCAGCAAGCAGGTCACCATAATACGACAACCTCCTGCCGGCAAGAAATATCACAATGGCACATGCCAAGAACCCTGTAACATGGATCATTCTTCATTCGGTTGCTGTAGTATAAAGTTAACCCTATCAGCACTCCCCCAAAGCCGTTATCAAATGATACATATCATCTCCAGACATAACATTGATCTGTCAGGTATACTCAGGAAGGAAACGGGTGAAAATCTTTACCACAGGCCGATCCGCGAAAATCCAAACTACCTGCCGGCAGTGGATTTAAGGAAATCAATAAGGCCTTTCATGTACACTTGCTGATCGTCCCACATGCTCATATGCCCGCCCTGCTGGCAGAGCAGGAATTGACCATTCGGAAACTCGGAAGACATCCAACGCATATGTTCCGGGTCCATCGTATCATGGGTTGCGCCTATCACCAGTGTCGGGGTGCTGATATCTTTCAACGAGGCCTTACGGTCCCATTGTGCCAGCTTGCCGGCAATACCGAACTCACTCGGTCCCTGCATGGTCACGTAGAGTGACTGGTTCATTTTGGCGAAAGATCGAGTGACAGGTTCCGGCCACTGGTCCAGCGGCATCCGTAAAATATGCCTGACATAGAAATGCGCATAGAGCAATTCCATGTATCGGGGGTTTGAGAAATCCTTCTTTGCCTCGAGCACACGGATGGTATCCAGTACGACAGGGTCCATCTGCCTTGCCAGCACCTTATCCGCGTAATCACCATATTCCGGACAGCTCGACATCATATTGGAGATGATGAGTCCTTTGAGATGCTCTTTGTATTTGACGGCGTATTCCATGGCAAGAATCCCACCCCAGGAATGGCCCAATAGGAAAAAATTATCCTTTGAAAGGCCCAACGCCGTTCTCACCTGCTCCACCTCCTCCACATACCTCGGCAGATCCCACATGGAAGTATCCTTCGGGTCCTCCGAGTTTCCGCAGCCAAGCTGATCATAATAGATGAACTCAACACCTTCCTGTGGAAGGAAGGATTCAAAACACTCGAAATACTCGTGCGTCGCACCCGGGCCTCCATTCAACAGGAGCAGCTTCACCTTCGGATTATTCCCATAGCGCTTGGTCCACACCCTGAAGGTACCCATCTGTGTCACGATCGGTATCATCCTGACACCACCGGTCTTTAAACTTTCATGGCCGGGGTCATGGTATGTCGAGAATGAATGGGTGGCGGGTTCATCCACACCTTTGCAGGAGAAATATCCCGACATGATAACGGCCAGGCATAACCGAAAGAAGATCTTCTTTTCCATGAGGATGCTTTTTAATGGATGCATCCATGAAAATAAGGAAATAAAGGGCATGATGCGCCGAGTCGGCTTGGTCCCCCAGGGTCAGCGGTACATCTCTTCCTTGATGGTTCGCACCCTGCTGTCAGACATGTACTCATCAAAAGTCATCAGTCTGTCGATGATGCCTCCGGGAGTCAGCTCGATGACCCGGTTGGCGACCGTCTGCATGAACGTGTGGTCATGAGAGGTCATGAGTACAATGCCCGGGAAGTTGATGCATCCTTCGTTGAAGCTCTGGATGCTTTCCAGGTCGAGGTGGTTGGTGGGTTGGTCGAGTAAGATGAGATTCGGGTTCTGGAGCATCATTCGGCTGATCATGCAGCGCACCTTCTCTCCCCCGCTGAGGACATTCGTCTTCTTCTGGATATCGTCTCCACTGAAGAGCATTTTGCCCAGGAACCCACGCAGAAAAGGCTCATCCGCATCCGTGACATTCGGCGGGACAAACTGTCGCAACCATTCCAGCAGGGATAATCCTTCGGTGAAGAAAGCAGAGTTCTCCACCGGCAGGTAGGCCCTGGTGATGGTCGTACCCCACTCAAACTTTCCGGCATCAGGCTGGATATCTCCATGGAGGATCTCAAAGAAAGCCGTAACGGCCAGTGGGTCACGGCTGACGAATGCGATCTTCTCGCCCTTATTGATGCTGAAATTGACCTTGTCGAACAACTTTCTGCCATCGACGCTTTTTTGAAGTCCCTCCACATTCAGGATCTGATTGCCGACCTCACGCAGCGGCTGGAATATGATCCCAGGATATTTCCGGTTCGATGGCTCGATCTGGTCGATGGTGAGCTTCTCCAACGCCTTCTTCCGGGCGGTCGCCTGGCGGGACTTGGATGCATTCGCACTGAATCGTGCAATGAAATCTATCAGTGCCTGACGCTTGTCTTCCACCTTCTTGTTCTTGTCATTGACCTGACGGGCCATGAGTTGCGAGGACTCATACCAGAATGTGTAGTTCCCGGAGAATACCTTTATCTTTTGGCGGTCAACGTCTGCGACATGGGTGCAGACAGCATCCAGAAAGTGACGGTCATGGCTCACGACCAGTACGATGTTTTCATAATCCGCGAGGAAGTCTTCCAGCCATCCGATGGTCTCTATATCCAGTCCGTTCGTAGGCTCATCCAGCAGCAGGATATCAGGGTTACCGAACAGGGCCTGAGCGAGGAGTACCCTGACTTTCAGATTGGAGGGAATATCCTTCAGGAGACTGCCATGATATGATTCCACCACACCCAGATCACTGAGCAGTGTGGCAGCATCACTCTCTGCCGTGTATCCACCCATCTCGCCGAATTCAGCTTCCAGCTCTCCAGCACGTATGCCATCTTCCTCGGTGAAATCAGCCAGGGCGTAGATTTTTTCTCTTTCCTGCATCACTTCCCACATCAGCTTATGACCGATCATGACCGTATTAAGTACGGTCTGTTCGTCAAACTCAT
>JBIKIB010000182.1:0-7285 GCA_044361845.1 Chitinophagaceae bacterium
GTTTCGGTCGATGTGGATGATTTTATCCGCAGTGCAGGCGCATCCATCCCCAACCTGGCAGGGGTGAAGTACACCGCCACCACCTTGCACGATTTCCAGTCCTGCCATCAACATTGGAAAGGACGCTATCAGATGCTCTTTGGCCTGGATGAAATGATGTTGCCGGCACTTTCGGTCGGGGCAAGCACGTTCATCGGAAGCACCTATACCTTTGCCGCACCGGCCTATCTGAAGACCATCGAACTATTCCGCACCGGCCAGATGGATGCGGCAAGGGAAAATCATGCCTTCCTGGTCGAAATGATCCGTGTCTTCGCTAAATACCCACCCATTCCGGCACAGAAAGCCATTATGAAAATGCTCGGCTGGGATTTCGGCCCCACAAGGCTGCCCCTCACAACCCTTGATGCAGCGGACGCCGACCGCCTGCAGCGCGAACTGGAGGCCATTTCCTTCTTCCGGAAAGTACCGGTAAGGGAGTCGCTATCCATTCCTTCCCGACTTTGAATCACCGACATCCCGTGTACTCCCAATAGATCATAGGTAAACGCCCAAGGCGATCGAACCACCCCGCACGCATGTACAGCAGAATCATCCTCAGCCTCCTCTTATGCTCACTCCCGGGCATACACAACTACGCACAGCAAATGGAGCAGCAAACCTATTTCAACTGGTCGCAAGCTACAATGATCCCGGACCCTGACGGGTTCGCCGGTTCTTTCGCAGGTATTAGCGGCGGAGCACTCGTGGTTGCCGGGGGTGCCAACTTTCCGGGCGGCACAAGGCCCTGGTCGGGTGGTGTGAAAACATGGCATGACCGGATCTTCGTCCTCGAAAAACCCGATGGCCAATGGCGACAGGCGGGTCTTTTGCCAAGGCCGATGGGTTATGGGGTATCCCTGACCTATAAAGATGCCATCCTCCTCCTCGGTGGTGGCGATGCCCTGACACATTACCCCGATGTGCAAATGATGCGATACGCTGACGGGAAATTGTCAACCCAAAGCCTGACACCCATGCCGGCCCCATTGATAAACGCATGCGGGGTCATAGCCGGTGATAGGGTCTACATCGCCGGAGGCATCGAGTCGCCTTCAGGGAAGACAACAGCACATTTCTGGTCTCTCGACCTGTCAGACCCTAACGCCACCTGGATGATCCATGACGCTATCCCCGGCGGCCCCCGCATGCTGGCCATGGCCGGCACCATCGATGGCAAGATCTACGTCTTCGGTGGCGTGCGGTTGGTACTGCAGCCCGGTGAGACGGCCTTCAGCCGGCAATACCTGCAAGACGCCTGGGCTTATCATCCATCGAAAGGATGGAAGCGGATATCCGGACTGCCATATGCCCTTGCCGCCGCACCGACACCGGCCTATTCTGCCGGACAGTCGCACCTGCTCGTATTCGGCGGCGATGATGGCGCACTCGCGACAAAGGTCAGTGAACTGCGCGACCAGCACCCCGGCTTCAGGAACGAAGTACTGGGGTACAATGCGATCACCGACAAGTGGTCCGTTATGGGGCGAATCCCCACGCAGCGGACACCCGATACGGTCGATCATACTAACGGTGACGTATATGCGCCCGTGACGACGCCATTGGTGGTATGGGAGGGCAGGGTGGTGATCCCCGGCGGGGAAGCCAGGCCCGCAGTACGCACTAGCAATGTACTGATGGCGACACCTCGACAACCGACCGGAAAGTTCGCAGGGCTCGACTGGATGGTCATACTCTTGTATTTCGTCCTCGTGGCCGGCATCAGCGTGTACGTATCCCGCAAGATGGGGGATACCACAGGGGAGTTCTTCCTGGGTGGGCAGAAGATCCCCTGGTGGGCGGCAGGCCTGAGCATCTTCGGCTCCAAGCTCAGTGCCCTCACATTCATCGCCATTCCTGCAAAAGCATTTGCGACGGACTGGGTGTTCATCCTGAATAATTTCATGATCCTCGTGGTAGCACCCATCGTCACTTATTTCTATCTTCCCTATTTTCGGAAACTCAGGATCACTAGCGTCTATGAGTACCTGCAGATCCGTTTCGACTATAGGGTCAAACTGCTCGGAAGCCTAACCTTCGTCATCTTTCAGCTCAGTCGCCTCGGCGTCGTGATCTATCTCCCGGCCCTTGTGCTGAGTACGGTGACGGGCATCGACATCTTCATCTGCATCCTGCTTACGACGGTCATCACCACGGCTTACAGTGTTGCCGGCGGCATCGAAGCGGTGGTGTGGACCGAAGTGCTGCAAGTGTTCGTACTGCTCGGAGGAGCCATCGCCAGCTTTATTTTTATCGTATCCAATACCGATGGCGGACTGCCCGCAATGTTTGCTGAAGCACAACAACATTCCAAGCTCCGCATCGCCAACCTCGGCTGGGCGATGTCTGAACCCGTCCTCTGGGTCATTCTCGTCGGGGCTTTTCTCACGAATCTGGTGACCTATACTTCCGACCAGGTGGTGGTGCAACGATACCTCACTACTGCCACAGAAAAGGAAGCCCGGCTCTCCATCTATACCAACGCCCTGATGGCCATCCCTGCGACCTTGATATTTTTCAGTGTGGGTACTGCGTTGTGGATCTTCTTCCGGCATCACCCCGCCGCCCTCAACCCACATGGCCGTACCGATGATGTCTTTCCCTGGTACATCGCTCAGGAACTCCCTTCGGGGATCTCCGGACTCGTCATCGCCGGCCTCTTCGCTGCCACAATGGCCACCATCAGTTCCAGCATGAATGCCATCGCCACGGTGATCACCACCGATTTTTACAGGCTATGGAAGACCGGTGCCACCGACCGGCAGAGCCTTCGATTCGCAAGATTCCTCACCGTGGGGCTGGGCGTCATCGGTAGCTTGATTGCCGTGTACCTCGTCCACCTCGACAACCCATCGATCTTCGACCAGTACCTAAAGATCATCGGACTCTTTGGGGGTGCGCTCGCCGGCGTATTCTTCGCCGGAATATTCATGCCGCGCATCCATACCCGCGGTATACTCTTCGGCTTTGTCACCAGCTGCATCGGACTCTATTTCGTGCAGCGATCCGCAGCAGTCAACTTCTTCCTCTACCCACTCTTTGCGGTCGCAGGTTGCGTGATCATGGCCTATCTCTTCAGCATCGCCATCCCGGGTAAAGAAAACAAGAAAAATCTTTCTCCGGATATCAAAAATGAACCATCATGATAAGTACAGACCAATCCCTGAGGGATGCCTTTATTGTCGACGGATATGTGCTCCTGCCGGGGTTTCTGAATGCCCGGGAACTGGAGGAAGTGAATGATCATCTCAACAGGATTATCCGGGAGAAAGTACCCAACATGGGGCCTGAAGAGGTCTTCTATGAAGACCCCGAAGACCCAACCACACTCAAGCAGATACAGTCGTTGTACAGCCATTCCTCCCATTTCCACGAAATGATGTTCGGCAGCAGGTTTGAAGCCTTGGCGTCACTCTTGCTCGATGACAAAGTCGTCGGAAGGAATATGCAGTATTTCAATAAGCCCCCGCGCATCGGGAATCCGACACCGCCGCACCAGGATGGGTATTATTTCATGCTCGAACCCAACGAGGCCGTCACCATGTGGCTGGGGTTGGATGACGTGGACGAAGAGAACGGATGTGTGCGATATGTCAGAGGGTCGCATCTCGATGGCATGAGGACGCATGGAAGCACGCAAGTGCTCGGCTTCTCGCAGGGCATCTCCGACTACGGAACTTCGGGTGACCTTGACCGTGAGGTCTGGTTCAGGACACGCCCGGGTGACCTCTTAGTGCACCACTCACTCACCATCCATCGTGCGGACGGGAACCGGTCGCTCGACAGGACGAGGCGTGCACTGGGTTTCATCTACTATGCGGAGAAGGCGAAAGAGGATACGGAGCGTAGGCGTGCATACCGGGAAAAGCTGGCAAAAGATATCAGACGGGCTGGCAACGATGACCCCGCACCGAACCAGAGCGCAGGTAAAAGCCTGTAGTCCATAACCAGAATCAAATGCATATGCCCACACATCAAGGCTTGTTCGAATACAACTCGCTGACCGACCAGGAGCTTTCGATCTTCCGTGAGCAGGGATTCCTGCTGCTCCGGAAAGTCCTGACGCCCGAAGGCCTGGCACGGATCCGGAACGAATCCATGGCCGCCTGGCATGCAGAGAAGGATGCATTCGATCCCGCCCGCAGCTGGCTTCAGAACGCACTGCTGGTGAACATCCACCACAAGTCGCAAACCATCAGAGATTATTACTTCGAAGGCCCCCTGGTCAATATCGCTTCGCAGATCATCTCTCCGAACATAAAGGGCGCCACCTCCCAACTGACCTTCAAATTGGCGGGGAATACAAAACCCTTCGGCTGGCATCAGGACAATGGTTACGGGGAACTCGACCCATATACCGCCCTCACGGCCCTTACGGCACTGGATGACACGGACCGGGGAAACGGCTGCCTTTGGCTGATCCCGGGCAGCCACAAGCAGGGGCAGGTCCTCGTAAGGCAGAACGCCATGCATAAGAGCAATCAGACGGAGATCGTGGTGGAGGCTGATGACTCCAAGGCCATCCCTTTGGAGATGGAGGCGGGTGATGCCGTCATCTTCCACTGCTGGACCTTGCATAAATCGGATGGTAACTTCTCGAAGGACCGCGACCGCAGGATCCTGTTCCTCCGCTATGCAGACGCGGATGCCGTGGAAGTGTACAACGACAGAAGACCCCGGCTCGGAAGGCTGTTGAAGGGGGAGACGGTCTTTGAAGAAGTAAAGGCTTTTGAATCGGAATTGTAATTTTAAAAAAACAACAGACCATGAATTACCGTACGATGTGCATGCAAAGCTTGTTTTCCTTGGCGATGACGGCAACCATGATGTGGGCCGCCATCGCGACTTCCCATGCGCAGGACCTCAACCATCTGTTCCGCAGTGGCGACAACGGCTACAACTGCTACCGGATACCTGCCATCGTCTCCACCCCCAAGGGGACTTTACTGGCCTTTGCAGAGGCGCGCCGCAACAACTGCGGCGATGCAGGAGATATCGATCTGGTCTTGCGGCGATCTTCTGACGGAGGAAAGACCTGGTCGCCGATGATACTGGTCTGGGATGATGGCGGCAATACCTGCGGCAACCCGGCTCCCGTCGTCGATAAAAAGACAGGCAACGTCGTCTTGCTGTCCACCTGGAATCTCGGCAGCGACCATGAACCTGCGATCATCAACCAAACGAGCAAGGATACCCGAAGAGTCTTCGTCCTGTCATCTTCGGATGATGGTCTGAGCTGGTCGGCAGCGAAGGATATCACCCCGGCCGTGAAGAAGCCTGAATGGACATGGTACGCCACCGGTCCATGCAATGGCATACAGATCGGCAAGGGCAGGCATGAGGGCAGGCTTGTCATCCCATGCGATCATATAGAAGCCGGCACGAAGAAATATTTTTCTCATACGATCCATTCAGATGATGGCGGCAACACATGGGTGCTCGGGGGCAGCACGCCTACTGATCAGGTCAATGAGTGTACGGTCGCGGAACTCCCCAAGGGCCACCTCATGCTGAATATGCGGAACTATAACAATATCCGGTCGAGGCAGACCTCCGTGAGCCGCGATGGTGGAATGACCTGGTCGGCTCTGAAGCAGGATACCAGCCTTCCCGAGCCCGTATGCCAGGCGAGCCTGGTCCGCATCGACGGCCTGGGCAGAAAGCCCGTATTCGCCTTCTCGAACCCGGCAAGCCAGAAAGCGCGGGTGAACATGACCGTTAGGTTGTCTCATGACGGTGCAAAAACCTGGAAGAGATCGGTCGTCGTGCATGAAGGACCTTCTGCGTATTCCAATCTGGTATCCCTGCCCGGCGGAAAGCTTGGATTGCTTTTTGAAGGGGGAGCGAAAAAGCCATACGAGGGAATCGCCTGGAAGGAATTGCAGATGGCCGATTTTAAATAGTCGAATCACGGCAAGCGTTCATCTCAATGGAGACGGACTTACATTGTCTTACATCCAAAAAGATACAAATTGAAACGAACCGGAGCGAACCTAAAGGGTAACTGGGGCACTTTGCTCCTGCCCATCCTGAAGGATGAAAGCATCGATTGGTCGATCCTTTCTGAGGAGATGGACGCGATGATCGACGCAAAAGTCAGCGGCATCTATTCCAACGGCACGGCGTGTGAGTTCCACAACCAGACGGAGGCCGAATTCGACCGCATTCAGGTCATGCTCGCGGAGAAATGCCAAGCGGCCGGCATGCCATTTCAGATCGGCGCCAGCCATCCGGCACCTGCGATCTCCCTCGGGCGGATAAAAAGATCCGTTCCCCTTCGGCCTGATGGCTTCCAGATCATCCTGCCCGACTGGGTCGTTTGCAACGATGAGGAGCAGCTGACATTCCTGAAGGGTTGCGCAGACGCAGCCGAAGGGATTCCGCTCGTATTGTACAATCCTCCACATGCCAAACAGGTTTGTACACCCCAGCGTTTGTCTGAACTGGCCGCAGCGGTCCCCTCCCTGATCGGAGTGAAAGTCGCCGGAGGGGATGCACACTGGTATGATGCGATGCGGTGGAGTGCCGGGAATTTTTCCGTATTCGTGCCGGGACATTTTTTGGCGTCGGGCTTCAGCACCGGGGTGGCCTGTGGCGCGTATTCCAATGTGGCATGCCTCAGCCCGAAGGGTGCGCAGTGGTGGTGGAACCTCATGCACACCGACCTTGACCAGGCCCTCGATATAGAGCGGCGGATCCTTCAGTTCTTCGATGAATGCGTGGTGCCATTCAAGGTGGCGGGCTTCTCCAATCCCGCCCTCGACAAGTTGCTCGCAGCTGCCGGCGGATGGTGCCCCATCGGCACCCGACTCCGATGGCCTTACAAATGGATCGATGCGCAACAGGTTCCACATATAGCCGAAAGGGCGCGCCACTGGCTTCCCGAACTGATGTCTTTCAATGATCATTGAACGATAGCCTCTTGAAGCTGTTATATTTATTTTTAGCAGCCTTCCTTATTCCATCGAATGATGCTGCGATGATGGAGTATGTGACGATCGGAAATAGATATGATTCATGTATTTGGGTCTGTTCCAAAAATCAACGACAGAACCAATGGCAACACCTATAGCCAAACCCAAAGCAATAAATTGTGATGAATTTTGTGCGTTATGTCCATAAGCATAACCTACTACGATGCCAATGGCTGAGCCAATGGCAATGCCTTTTCCAGCATTTTTTCTTTTCATTTTTGGCTTTTTACTTCGACATCATTCGGCATGATCATAAATTTTTTGGTCAGCCA
>JBIKIB010000184.1:0-7237 GCA_044361845.1 Chitinophagaceae bacterium
ACGATCACGGCGAAAACGTATTCCTTGCCAGCAGTGCTTTTGACATATCCGGCATAGGACCTTACCCCGCCCATGCTTCCGCTCTTCATACGGATCCCGTCGTGGACCGGCATGGCCCTGTCAAAAGCCTTGAACCATGGACGCTGCCTGGCGTAGAGGAGCACTTTTGTCAAAGCCTCCGCCGTGACGCGGTTGACAGGTGACAGTCCGCTGCCATCAGCCATATTGAGTGCATGTCTTCCGATTCCCCGGGATTCCCAAAAATCCTTCAGCAGTTCCAGACCGCCTTCATAGGATGCCTGTCCGTTTTTTTGTGCCGACAGCGTATGTATCAGCGCCTCTCCGTAGAGGTTGACGCTTTTCTGCAGGAATCCGTGCACGATGCTGTCGAGCCCCGGTGACTGGTGTGTGAACAAAGGTTGTGTGCTTTGCAGTTCAGCCGCTGTGGGAATCGAACGGGCCTGCACATCCCCTTCGGCACCGGTGATCTTCCGGATCTGCCGAAGCGTGAAAGTCACCGGGTCCACCACGGCACCGGCTATCCGAAAACCGGGTATGCAGCAAGGGATCGTTCCCCTCACCACGAGTTCCGGCTTGCCGGGTTTGAAATACAGGAAGGCCTGGTCGCCACTGCCCGCCTTGCCGGTCCGCAATTCGTTATCGAATCGTTCTCCGTGCAGGATGGGATCTGTCTTCAGCAGTTCGACCGGTTCGCCTTCTTTGGCACCCGGCTTCAGCCAGAGTTCATATTGATTTTCGTGCCAGTTGAGGGCCCCGTGTCCGGCGCCGTAATAGTTGCCTATATCTTCCCAAAGCCAACCATCCGGGATGGTCGATCTTTCATATCCCAAGGTGTATCCGGTGACGCCCCCCGTGACCTTCGTTATGCCCGCTTTGCGCAATGCGGCCTGGATCCGGCCTTCCATGGCTATTGTCGTAGTCTCCCGGTAGCGCGTGGAACCCATTGTGGGATCCCCCGACCCTTCGACGACGATGCCGCCCCGCAACGTCCCGTCCACTACCGGTCCTGCATAACCGAATTTTGTATGGTACCGAAAATCCTCTCCCAGCAATTCAAAGGCCGTGGCTGCGGTGACGACCTTCTGACTGCTGGCGGGCACAAGTCCGACCCGGCCATTATGCTGATGGACCAGCTTCCCCGTTGCGGCATCTGCGACATATATGCCCAGGATGCCGTGGGTCATCTGCGCATCGGCTTCAAAGGCGGCGATCCTGCGCTTCAGTGCGGCGGAAGGGTCCTGCGCCATTGATGCCTGAAAGGCAAGCATCGGCAAGGAAGAAATGAATATTAAAAAACACCAGCTACACCTCATAAGGAATCTATTTTTCATCCGACGACAAGGCCTAAAGGTAGCGGGTTATGGGATGCACCGGGACTTCTGTTATGCGAAGCGTGAAAAAAGTAAACCGTGGCTGCAGGTCCAATATCAGTAACTTTGATGGCAGGATCACATACCTCCAATCAAATATCCCGGTCATGACAAAGAGGAAGGCAGATGCCACCATCATCACCATCGGCAATGAATTACTGATCGGCCAGACGATCGACACCAACAGTGCCTGGATGGCACAGGAGCTCAATAAGATCGGGATCTGGGTACACCGAAGATTGGCCATCGGCGACACCTGGGAGGATATCTGGAATGCACTCGACCAGGAGCAGCGAACATCAGACATCATCCTGATCACCGGCGGGCTTGGCCCCACGGCCGACGACATCACAAAACCACTGCTCTGTCAGTATTTCGGGGGGACCCTCGTGGTGGATCCCGAGGCATTGGCGAATGTGAAGCATATCTTCGAGACGATGAACCGTCCGCTCATCCAGCGGAATCTGAAGCAGGCGGAAGTGCCGGATGTCTGCAAGGTCATACAGAACAAACGCGGTACAGCTCCGGGCATGTGGTTCGAGAAGGGTGGCAAGATATTCGTGAGCATGCCGGGTGTTCCACATGAGATGAAAGGCATGATGATGCACCATGTCTTACCGGACTTGCAGGAACAGTTCCAGCTGCCACCGATCGTGCACCGCACGCTGGTGACGGCCGGGATCGGGGAATCCTTCCTTGCCGAGCGCATTCAGGAATTCGAGGCCACGCTGCCAGCGAATATAAGCCTGGCGTATCTGCCAAACTACGGGATGGTGAAGCTCCGGCTCACGACCCGTGGAGACGATCCCCGGATGGCAGCCGAGCTGGAAGCGGAATTCGATATGCTGAAACAACTTCTGACGGATGTGATGGTCGTGGATGATGATAAGACCATGCCTGAGGTCATCGCCGACATCATGACGAAAAAAGGCCTTACCCTATCGACCGCAGAAAGCTGCACCGGGGGCTACATCGCACATCTGCTCACCTCAATACCCGGAAGCAGTGCATATTACCTTGGAGGTGTGGTGAGCTATGCCAACCAGGTCAAGGAACAGATCCTCGGCGTGCAGCATGAGACGCTTGCAAGCCATGGTGCCGTAAGCAGCGAGACCGTCCTGGAGATGGCACGGGGCATATTGGCAGAGACCGGAAGCGACTTCGCCATTGCCACGTCCGGCATCATGGGCCCCGATGGAGGCAGCGCGGAGAAGCCTGTTGGCACCGTCTGGGTCGGCATTGCGACAAAGGACAGGGAGTCGGCGAGTCATTTCCAGTTCCGTTTCGACAGGCAGCGGAACATCGAGCTCACTGCCAATCACGGCCTCAACGCACTGAGAAAGTTCATCCTGCAGTGAAGTCATGCGGATGCGGTTGTTCGACTCGGGCTGTAATGGGCCATGTGCCACGTATAAAGCCCGGTGCATAACTAACCTCCTGCCAAGCATAGCCATTCGGGGGAATTCTTTTACCTTTAGCCCGTCAGGATATCGTGACCGTCCCCTTTCAAAAAAATATCTAAGCTTAACTCAAAAATTGCATTATGGCCCTGATTGACGTGGTGATGCCCAAGCTTGGCGAGAGCATCATGGAGGCAACGATCCTGCGATGGCACAAGAAACCCGGAGACTATGTCAGACAGGATGAGACGCTGATGGACATCGCGACCGACAAGGTGGACAGCGAAGTGCCTTCCACAACAGAGGGCGTGCTGGAAGAAGCCTTGTACAATGAGAACGATGTGGTCGCCATCGGGACTGTCATCGCCCGTATCAGAAGCGCTGTGGAGGTACAGGTGCAAACACCCGGGCCCACAGCGGTAGAATACAAGATGCCGACAGCCGCACCAATGCAGGAAGCATCCCGACAAATAGTGGCTGCCGTTCCCGAAGAGATCCCTTACCAGCCTTCCATGGCGCATCTGACAGCTCCGGGAGGCATACGATTCTATTCTCCCCTTGTATTGAATATCGCGGCAAGTGAAGGCATCCCTATGAGTGAGCTGGAGAGCATCCCCGGAACGGGAGCTGAGGGCCGGGTCACTAAAAAGGATATCATGGAGTATCTTGCCAGCGGTCGCCGGCCATCGTCATCACGACAGGTCCAGAACCCGGAACCCCTGCATTCACAGCCACCGACCGTTCCATTTGTCGTACCGGTCACAAAAACAGAGCCGACGGTAAATGAGCGTGCCACCACCCCCGTCACTTCCTACGCCGGAAATGTAGAAGTGGTGGAGATGGACCGTATGCGAAAGTACATCGCCGAGCACATGGTGAAAAGCAAAGCCACCAGTGCACATGTCACCAGCTTCGCAGAAGCAGACGTGACGCATATCGTACAGTGGCGTGAGCGGATCAAAAAAGACTTCGAGAAGCGAGAGGGCGAGAAGATAACATTCACCCCGCTGTTCATAGAAGCCATCGTAAGATCCCTGAAGAAATTCCCCCTCCTCAACTCAAGCGTCGATGGTGACAGGATCCTCATCAAAAAAGATATAAATATCGGCATGGCCACGGCGCTGACCAACGGCAACCTGATCGTGCCGGTGATTAAAGGTGCCGACCAGCTGAACCTAGTTGGACTGACCCGGCAGGTGAACCTTCTGGCCAACAATGCCCGCAATAACCGCCTCAAACCCGACGATACACAGGGTGGAACCTTCACCTTTACGAATGTCGGCACTTTTGGCAGCCTCATGGGCACACCCATCATCAGCCAGCCCCAGGTGGCCATCCTTGCAACCGGTGCGATCAAGAAAAAACCCGTGGTGTTGGAGACGCCCGAAGGAGACAGCATCGCCATACGGCACATGATGTTCATTTCGATGAGCTATGACCACCGGATCATCGATGGGTCCCTCGGGGCCACATTTGTGACTGCCGTCGTGAAAGAACTGGAAGCATTTGACGTCAACAGAAATATCTGAATTCCATTAAAATCTCAGCGCAGCAGGATGCACCATGGATCAGCCCGGTGAATAGGATATCCCGGCCAGGCACATACCTGCACTTCACCCTGCAAAATAACAACCATGAAGAGGATTCTGACCGTTCTGTTCCTGAGCATCTCCACACTCCAGGCGCAGGACCTCTCTTATTACCTGCCCGGAACGGTATCATATGACCCATCCGTCCCCACACCTGAAAAAATCATCGGTCATAAAGTCGGCGAATGGCATGTGACACACGACAGGCTTGTGCAATACATGCGTGCGGTCGATCAGGCATCCGACCGGGTGACGCTCATGGATATCGGTACGACCTATGAAGGCCGTCCGCAGGTCGTTTTGACGATCACATCACCAGCCAATCAGGGAAGGATCGAATCCATCAGAAAAGCGCACCTCAAGCTGAGCGACCCGGCTGTATCCGCTGCGCAGCAAACATCCGAGATGCCCGTGGTGATATGGATCGGCTCCAGCATCCATGGCAACGAAGCCAGTGGCGCGAATGCGGCCTTGCTTGCGGCTTACCATCTGGCAGCAGCACAGGGAAAGGAGATCGACGACCTTCTGGCGCATACCATCGTCCTGCTCGACCCCTCGTTCAACCCCGATGGCATGCAGCGCTTCTCCACCTGGGTGAACAGCCACAAGAGCTTTGCACAAGTGAGCGACCCCAATGCCCGTGAATTCAACGAGGCATGGCCCGGTGGGAGGTTCAATCACTATTGGTTCGATCTGAACCGCGACTGGTTACCGGCACAACATAATGAGAGCCGCAACCGGCTAAAGGTATTCCATGACTGGAAGCCGAACATCCTCACCGACCACCACGAGATGGGAACGAACGCAACCTTTTTCTTCCAGCCCGGAGTGCCGGCACGTGTCAACAGCAATACACCCAAACGCAACCAGGAACTGACGGCGGAGATCGCGACCTATCACGCCCGCTATCTTGACAAGATCGGATCGCTGTATTTCACCAAGGAAGGATATGATGATTTCTACTACGGCAAGGGATCCACCTATCCTGACATCAACGGCAGCATCGGCATACTGTTCGAACAGGCCAGTTCACGCGGACATGCACAGGAAAGCAGCAACGGATTACTCACCTTCCCCTTCACCATCCGCAACCAGTTCACCACCATGCTGTCGACGCTCGAAGCAGGCAGGCAGATGCGGAAAAAACTACTCGACTACCAGCGTGACTTCTACCTGAATGCAAAAAAAGAGGCCACTGAATCGCTCATAAAAGCATATGTGTACGGTGACAGCGACGATCCTGCAAAGAACAACTTCCTCACGGAGATGCTACTCCGCCATCAAATCGAGATACTGCCCGTGACATCTGACATCATGGCGGGCGGCAGGACTTTCAAGGGCGGCAGTGCATGGGTCGTTCCGGCGACACAGACACAGTCAAAACTCATCAAAACGATCTTCGAAAAAAACACAACATTCGAAGACAGTCTTTTCTATGACATCTCTTCATGGACGATACCGCTTGCCATGGGTATTCCATATGCCACACTCGGCACATGGAGCCCTACTTCCGTGGGCGAGAAAGTGACAGCGGTGATGACATCCGCGAACAGCCCCGAGAAAAGCGAATATGCATATGTATTGGATTGGAGCGACTACTACGCACCGCTGGTACTGCACAGGTTACAGTCAAAGGGATTGCTCACCAAGGTGGCGACAAGAACCTTCGAAGGCCAGGTGCGGTTGCAGGGGTCGACCGGAAAAAAAGAGCCGTTCGGACACGGCGATGTGCTGGTACCCGTTCATAACCAGGGCAGGACCGCAGAGGAAATGCATGCCATCATCCTTGCTGCCGTGGAAGGGACATCCGTCAGGGTTCATGCATTGCAGAGCGGACTCTCCACGGGGGGTATAGACCTCGGCAGTGGGAGTTTCCAGACCATCAGGAAGCCCTCTGTGATGGTGTTCTCCGGACCTGGCACCACGGCCACCGATGTCGGTGAGATATGGCATCTTTTCGACCAACGGTACGGCATACCCGCCAGCATAGTCGAAGTGGAACAGTTCAACCGTATGGACCCCTCCAGGTACACCGTCATCATCATGCCCAGTGGCAGTTACGGTACCCTCACAAAAGAAGGCCAGGAGAAACTCCGCACATGGGTGAGCCAGGGCGGCACCCTTGTCGCCACGGAAGAAGCCGTGCAATACCTTGCTTCCGGCGGATTCACAAAAGTGGCTTTCAGAAAGGATGGCTACCGCGAAGACAGCACCCGCATCAAACCCTACGAGACGCGCTCCGAAGACCGCCGTGCCGTTGACATGCCCGGAAGCATCTTCGAAGCGAGTCTGGAACCCACGCATCCCCTAGCTTACGGGTACGCACAACCGAATATCAGTGTCTTCAAGAGCAATAATCTTTTCATGGAGAAGAACCGATCCCCATACAATACGCCGGTGAGCCTGACGGAGAAGCCGCTGCAGAGCGGATATCTGCACAGCCGTTTCAGGAAAGTAGCGCCGGGTGCGGCCTCTGTGAACGTGGATGCACTTGGCCGGGGCCGGATCATATCGATGACGGAGAACCCCAATTTCAGGGCTTTCTGGTTCGGCACCAACCGGCTGTTGATGAATGCTGTGTTCTTCGGTGGCATCATCGAAGGACGATGATTTCCAGGGAACAGCAAGGTCCCAAAGCGGAAGTCAGCACAAGACAACGCCTCGCATGAGAATCCGATCGTAACTTCGCACATGGCAAAAAAGCAAACGACCCCATACCTGCTCTATTCTGATGGCAATGGAAACATCTTTGAAGATGACACGCTTTATGCCATTGGCAGAAGTGGCTGGGATGCCGGCCCGGTACCGGATGAGGAATGGATCCCCCTGCCGGAAGGCGGTTGCATGTACGAACTGC
>JBIKIB010000185.1:0-7215 GCA_044361845.1 Chitinophagaceae bacterium
CGGGATGATGGTCAGTCGCACCTTGTACGATCCCGCTGTCGTGTATGCATACACCGTTCCACTGCCTCCGTTCATGCTGTTCCCATCCCCAAATTCCCAGAGATATGCGACGGTCCCGCTGCCTGACACATCACTGCTCCCTGTAAAGGTTGTCGGCTGCCCAACGCAGGATTTGTCATGATCAAATCGGGGTTTCGGTGCCGTAATCAAAGAGAGCGTCACACTAACGGTACCGGGTAACTGACAACCTTTTTCAGAAATGAACACCACACGATAGTTCCCAGCCTGCGTCGCTTTTATCGTTGCACCCGTGTCGCTGATCGGTGCGCCATTCAAAAGCCATTGATAACCCCATGCACCGGATGCCGAGATCTCCGTGAACCCATTCGCACATATCACAGCTCTTGCGGGTGGATACAATACCCCTGAAGGCAATGGGTCGATGCTGATGATCTTATCGGCCGATGTGGCCCTACAACCACTGGCATCGGTCACCATTGTCCGGTATGCTCCATCCTGACCGGTCATCAGACTGCTGCCTGTTGAACCGGACATCAACACGTTGTTCCTGTACCAGCTCAAGGGCAAGCCACCCGTACTGCTCAACATGACGGAACTTCCTGCACAGAATGAATCTTCGCCGCTGATCACCGGCACCGGAGGTGATGCCAGAACGATGACGGACCGGCTGCTACTGTCCACACATTGCTTGTCTGTTGTGATGACAAGCTTCACTTCAAATGTGCCGGTACTGGAATAAGTCTTGGATCCATTCGGGTTGAATGAAACCTGCCCGTCTCCATAATCCCATTTCGAAGTGATCGCACCATTGGAAACGGATGATCTGTTCGAGAAAATAAATAAATTCGTGCTGAGGCATTGGGCACTGTCATTCACAAGAAAATCTACAATAGGAGTGGGGTCCGAAGTGATAACGACGGATCGGCTGGTGTCTTTACAGCCGAACGGATCGGTGATGATGACCCTGTGCTGTCCCGTCTCTGTGGCTGTGAAACTGCGCAGGGATGCGCCCGGGATGCTGATATTATCTTTTTGCCATTCATAATTTTTATTCACTCCGGCCTGCATCCGAACGGATCCACTACTGCTGCAAAAGGTGACCGGATCGAAAACGGATAGGGTGGTGTCAGGCTGGGTGACTGTCACCCGTATGCTGTCAATACAGGTGTTGAGTCCATCGCTGATGGTCACATAGTATGTGCCGCTTCTTTCCGGCTTTACGACGATCGACTGTCCATTTTCACCGGTGGACCACGAGGCTGTCAGCTGGTTCAGGTGCAGCATGTTGATTTCTGCCACACTCAACGCACGGTTCCAGAGCCCGATGTCATCAAGCATCCCCTCAAAAAAACCACTGACATATCCCACTGCATTCTCCCGACTGGCACCGATGAAGAAAGCCTTTTGATCGTGGTATTCAAGGTTGGATGTCCTGCTGCCGATCAACCGACCATCAAGGTACAGGGTTTGTTTTTTTGTGGCAGCGTCATAACTGGTGACAACATGGTGCCATATGTTTCGCGAGATGGTGTTGGCACCTGAAAAGACATCCTGCCAACTGGTTCCAGGTGTCCATTGTCGTGAATTCAGGATAGAATTATCAGTTACTTCGAGCCATAATTTATAGGCAGGACCTTTGATCCAGTTATTCGGAACATACCCCGCGATGCATTGCTCCCGCTCACTTCCCAGATAACCGTATTGTATCACGGAAGTGTTCAGCCATGCTGAAATAGTATAGGAGGTTGGCTGAAACTGACCTGATGCGGGCACGGATATATGGGATGACATGTTTTTTCTGAAGATCCCGGCATTGCCCGGATTCCCGAACCGGTCTGTCCCATACGTCACATTATTGGCTACCCCATTGTTGTTGTTCCCGCTCTTGTCGAGCGGATCCCCGCAAAAAGGATAGTACGCGATCAAACCATTCCGGATCACAGCGGGCAACGATGTATGCAGGCACGTGGGTTGTATTCCTGTATTGCTCCCGATCGATATCGTAAGGCTTGCACCCTTGCAGATGGTGGTGTCAGTCTGCACAATGCTGAAGTCTGATGGGCAGATACTATTTTGGTGCACCAGGTATTCGACGCCGGTATGACCCCTTGAAGCAACGGAGTAGGTTGTATCAGCAGCTGTAGCTGTCAGCAATGAAAGCACCGATAGTATGAATGTTGTAATGAATGTCAGGCTTATATTCATTTTATGATGGCATGAAGGATTCCTCGATGTTCGTGATATTGACATGGAATTATCGTATGAAATTACGGTAGTGATATGGTTGGACGGATGATATAGGTGAGCTTTATGGTCTCTTTCACCTATTGTCCAAAATGGATATAAACAACGGAATACCTGTGTTTTAATTAGTGAATCACCATTTTCATATGGCTTTTGTAGTAGTTGCAGAACTTATATTTGCAACATGAAGCACCAATCACGTACCTGTGGTTTTTTTATTTTTATTATGTTGACGATGACCGCGGTAGCCGTAGCCGGTGAGCCGGTCCCCGTCTTGAAAATCCCACAGAACGGTTTTTTTCGCACCATCGGCAGGAGCGCATCCGGCAACCCGATGGTCAATATTCCGATAGATCAATTCCACACTGTACTGGATCTGGGCAGTGGTGTTTATCCCGGGAATACACAACATCTGATCCTTTCGGGAGGGAGGCTTTTTGTCCATGTTTCAGCTACGGGCCTGGTCTACGCAGCGGATGATCTCCATGCACCGGATTCCATTGTTTTCAGAAGGCTGGACCATACCACCCATCACGGTTATAATATTAGTGCGTATGATTTTTCTTTCAAGGATCAGCTGTACAACTTCGGGGGCTATGGGTATTGGCGGTGGAACGGTCAGCTTAGGGCCTTTAATAGCAAGATGAAGGAATGGGCGATCATTCCGCTTAACAGGGAAATTCCCGTGGCATCTTTGAGTCCGGATACTTTCATGTGGTACGACAGGCGGGCCAATGACCTCTACACATTGCAGTACATACATGCCAATGAAGCGGTGCGGAATGAAGAATTCAAAATGGTGGATTCCGTATACGTCCTCGACCTTGAAACCTTTTCCTGGAAGGCACTTGGTGCGCATACCGAACACCTGCGGAATAAAACAGCGAACAGACAAAAAATTGTGGAGATCGATTCCGGAATCCTCATACACAACCAGGGTGTCATAGAATATTTCGACCTGCCCGGTAACCGCATCCTAACCCTTGATGTAGCACAGGCAAAAGCGGAATTGCTCTCGAAGGTCTCCACAAAATTCACCTGGTTCGCTAATGGGAACGTTTACTATGGATTGCCCCGTACAGGCTCCATCGATTCGGTCACCCTCACGACAGATATGTTCCGTGATACCGGCATGACCATTTACGAACCCCGCTCAACCGGTCGAAATGCGATCTGGTTGTTGATCCCGGTACTGATAGCAGGAGGTGTTTTCATCTATCGTAAAAGGAACCGACGCGGCCAACCCGACTCTTACGGAATGACAATAGAGCCTTTGGAGGACATACCGAAAATTGACCCACTGCCAGGCAAAGTGGTTTCCCTGCCGGTTTTTGATGAGGTGGAGTTATCCCTCCTGCGGCTCCTCACAGAAAACCTGTGCAACAAGGGCAAACGGACCAATGCACAGGAAGTGAACCGGATCCTCGGCGTGGCCAATAAAACCCTGGATATGCAAAAGCGAAAACGAAGCGACGTCATCCGCTCCGTCAACCGGAAGTTCAGACTCGTTCATCCCGATCGTGCTGAGGAACTCATCCTGAAGGCTAAAAATGACATGGATGGCAGGCTGACAGATTACTTCGTGAATGACTCCGAAACATTTCTGCTGGAGCAATTCATTGGAAAAAACAATCGCTGACCTTCGACATCCATCCTGATCCGCCCCTTAGAAAGCATTCTTCCACATCATGCTTTCCACCGGCCGATTCGCCTGCCCGCTATACTTGGCGTTCTTTTTCTTGTTATATTTCTCTTCTATCTCGCCGTCCACCGGGAAGTAGATGAGTTGTCCGATGGGCATGCCCTTGTAGACGCGTACCGGCTGCTTGACGGAGATCTCCAGGGTCCAGTTGCCGCAAAAACCCACATCTCCCTTGCCCGCAGTGGCGTGTATATCGATCCCGAGCCGGCCTGTCGATGATTTCCCCTCCAGAAAAGGAACATGCTCATGCGTCTCGGTGTATTCTTCCGTCACGCCCAGGTAAAAGACATTCGGATACAACACAAACCCTTCCTCGGGTATCTCGAAATGGTTGATCTCGTTGTGTTTTTTGGCATCCAGCAGATGGTCGCGATAAGTTGCCAGATGGCCGCCAAGATGCACATCATATGAATTGCTTCCCAGGCAGCTGCGGCGGAAGGGTTCGATCTTGATCGTCGATTTACCCATTTCCTCCAGGATTCGTTTGTCGGATAAGATCATACTCTATCGTTTCTCTGTAAGTTGCGTTCAAAAGCCGAAATTCGCATTTCGTCAACGAGTTCATGCCGCTGTTTTATCAACAATATATCAACGAACACACAAGGCTGGGTATTTGGCGGATCACGGAGGATGAACCTTTTTTCCTCGAAAGGGTTCCCCTGCACCGCGATATCACCCATCCCGCCAAGCGCCTGCAACACCTCGCAGGCCGCTACCTGCTGCAATACCTTTTTCCTGAATTCCCATACGGGATGATCCGCATCGCCGATACCTTCAGGCCATACCTGGCAGATGATGCTTTTCATTTTTCGATCTCGCACTGTGGCGACATGGCCGCTGCCATCGTCAGCCGTCACGACAGGGTAGGGGTGGATGCGGAGATCTCCACGCCCCGCGTATTGCGGATCCTGAACAAATTCCTTCATCCCGAAGAACTGGCCTGGTATGATGCATATCCTAAAGCCCCGGATCCGGGCATGAATGCTCATGAAGCGCCCTGGGAATACCTGTTTCCAACCCTCCTGTGGAGTGTCAAGGAAGCGGTTTTCAAATGGCATGGTGCCGGTCAGGTCGATTTCAGCGAACACATCCGCATACAGCCTTTTGTCCTTCAACAAAGCGGCCTCATAAAGGTCATCTTCCGGAAATCAGATCCTGTACTCCTGGATCTGAACTATCGGATCTTCGGGGAACTCTGTCTTTGCTGGGTTCATGGTGAACCCGAAGGACCCTGAGACCTAAAAAAAAAGGCCGCTCGGGAAGAGCGGCCTTTCGGATGCTGACGGGTATCATCATTTCAATGTCGCCAACAGTTTGTTATTGAGCGCTACATAGTCGTTGTTCTTAGCAGCCGTGGCGAGTTCAATGGATTTTTTCGCAGCAGCTGTCGCTTCGGCCTTCTTACCGAGGCGGGCAAGGCAATTCGCCTTCTGATGCCATACCCAATACGCGTTTGGAGTGGCCTGGGTCGCTTTGTCGAACCACTGTGCCGCTACGTTGAGGTCCTTGCCATTTTCCATGTAGTACATCGCTGACTGGTAGTATGGTTTGGTATCCTTGTTCATGGCGTTGTCGATCTGCGCCATCACTTTCGAATCTACGTCCATGCTGATCGGAAGTGACACTGCTGTCTGATCCCAAATGATCATCAGCTCCACGCTGTTGGAGGTGACATTGCTGAACATCATGGTGAATGTTTCGATTTCAAAGGGTAGATTCTGGACAGCGGCCGTCACACGGACCACATCCATATCCTGCTTATAAGCGGAAGGACTCGTCACATCCAGCTGTTTTGTCAGGATCATCGTCCACTCTCCGGCACCGGGGATGCTCAGCAACCCGTATTTGCCAGCAGGTATTTTCTTGCCACCGATGATGACCTCGTCAGCAAAGCTGATCGTCGTGGCATTGTTCGCACCGGTACGCCAGATGGCATTGTAGGGGACCAATTCCCCGAAAATATTCCGTCCTTTTTTGCCCGGACGGCTATAGCTCAGGTCGATCGTGGTAAGGCCGAATTCCTGCTTCACGCTCTGAGTCGTAGAAGGGGATGGGGTTTTCATCGTTTGGGCTTCGGCGAAAAATATATTTCCGCAGATGGCTAATGACAGCAATATTTTCTTCATGTCTGTTTTTTTACGAAGATAGTGAATGGTTACCGAAAGCCATGAACAGGATACTTCGTTGCCTCACTCCTGGATCAGCCCGGGGTTGTCCTCTTCCCATACATCGGGTGGTACTTTTCCAGCGTCTCTCTGAGATACCGCCTGTCAAGATGTGTATAGATCTCTGTGGTAGTGATGCTTTCATGTCCGAGCATCTCCTGCACGGCACGCAGGTCTGCTCCGCCCTCGACCAGGTGTGTGGCGAAAGAATGCCTGAGCGTATGGGGGGATATCTTCTTCTTTATGCCGGCTGCCAGAGCAAGGTCTCGCACCACATAGAACACCATGACGCGGCTGAGATTCCGGCCCCGACGGTTCAAAAAGACATGATCCTCGAAGCCGGGCACGACCGGCACATGCACCCGCCATTCCTGAAGGTAAATATTCAGGTATCGGATCGCTTCCTGACCGATCGGTACCAGCCGTTCCTTGTCGCCCTTGCCAATGACTTTGATGAATCCAATGTCGGGATGGAAATTCGAGCGGCGCAACTCGGTCAGTTCCGATACCCGAAGGCCACAACTGTAGAGTGTCTCCACGATCGCACGGTTACGCCCACCCTCCGGGCGACTCAGATCTATCCGAGCGATCATGTCATCGATCTCCCCGAAACTCAGCATGTCAGGCAGGCTTCGACTGAGCTTGGGGGCTTCCAGCAATTCCGTGGGATCACTCAACGTAAGCTGTTCCATCCGGCAAAAAGCATAGAAAGCCCGCAACCCGGAGATGATGCGGGCCTGCGAATGACGGGTCATGCCAAGGGATGCCACCCATTGTATAAAACCCTGAAGCATGCTGAGGTCCACCACGCCGGGCTCCCTCAGATCGCTCTTCACCATCATATACTGCGTGAGCTTATCGACATCTCCCAGATACGCATCGATGGTATGCCCCGAAAAAGAACGTTCCAGCTGCATATATGCCCTGAACCCTTTCTTGTGCGCTTCCCACATCTTATCTAAGGGTTTTACTTCTGTACAGGTTTGTCTCTTGTAGGTTTATCGCCTACATTTACGAACTCAAAACTACCGATTCGATACAATATACTGCTTATGCAACCGGTCAACCTGCGCTCCTTCAGGC
>JBIKIB010000186.1:0-7188 GCA_044361845.1 Chitinophagaceae bacterium
GGAACGGCCCAGGAGCAGGAGATCTACGACATCCTGTTGCTGAATAACGCATCCAGAGGCGTGTTCATGGCCAATGCCACCGATTTGCGCACCACCGGCGTGGACGCCATCGTGTCTTATAACCTGAAGATTGCGCAGAATCAGTCGCTTCGTTTCGAACTTGCCAGCACTTTCACGGATAGGAAGATCCTTGGCGCTACCAAAGTATCCGAAAAGCTGAAAGGACGCGAAGCCACCTACATGAGCCCGATCAATAAAGCCACCCTCGTGGATGGTAACCCTAAGGTGAAAAGCTCCCTCAACCTATCGTATAAAGTAGCTAAGTTCAACGCCATGCTGCGGAATACATACTTCGGCACCGTTACCCATATTGAAGGTGGAGGTGCTGCCAACTGGTTCTTTGTACAGGAGCTTGGCGGCAGGGTCGTTACGGACCTC
Source organism: Chitinophagaceae bacterium (assembly GCA_044361845.1). GTDB lineage: Bacteria > Bacteroidota > Bacteroidia > Chitinophagales > Chitinophagaceae > Pollutibacter. The sequence goes on from JBIKIB010000186.1 coordinate 439, forward strand.
ACACTCGGCTACCGGATATCAAACATGTTCCGCCTTTCTGTGGGTGCCAATAACCTCTTCGATGTATACTCCGACCTGCTCATCGCATCGAAAGGATCTTACAAGAGACTCGACGTGACCCCAGGCAGTCCCACCTATGACCAATTCGTGGAGGTACGGACAGCCAGCGAAAGGGGCATCGTGAATAATAACGGCATCAGCTCCAATAATCAGTTCAATTACTCCCGCAGGGTCACCCAGATCGGCATGAACGGCCGCTATTTGTTTGCCCGCCTGCAGTTCGATTTTTAATGACATCAATGCATATAAAAGGGAATACCCGCCTATAGCTGGCGGGTATTCCCTTTTACGATAAAGTCCATATCTGGCAGGAATGATGCACAATATGCCTGCCGGTGCGATGCCAGGCATCTCATCATGAGCATCCGATCAAATTGGCTCAGCCTTTCCTAAAAAACACGGATCCCTCCAATCCCATGACCATGTTTCCCCTTTTCGTTACCTTTGCAGGGTAAAATAACCCCACATGTCCGTTCTGCATAACCGGATCTCCAGAAGGGAACTCAAGGCAGGTCTGGAAAAAGATACCACGCCAAGAAAGACCATCTCTTTTTACCTGTACACCCCGATACCGGATCCTGTTGCTTTCCGTGACGACTGGTATCTGCGGCTTACCGGCCTCGGAGTACTCGGCCGCATTTATATCGCGACCGAAGGCGTGAATGCCCAGGTTAGTGTTCCGGTCGCACAATTCGAGGCGTTCCGTGCATTCCTCGATATGCAGGAACCCTTCAAGGGCCTTCGCCTGAACACAGCAGTGGATGACAGTGGAAAATCCTTCTTCGTCCTTGATGTGAAAGTGAAGGAAAAGATCGTTGCCGATGGCATTGAAGACCCTTCATTCGACATGCAACACAAAGGGCGTTACGTGGATGCTGTGCAGTTCAACCGGCTCACAGCCGATCCTGACACACTGGTCATAGACATGCGCAACCATTATGAATACGAGGTTGGGCACTTCAAAGAAGCCATCGAGATCCCCAGTGATACTTTCCGCGAACAGCTGCCCATGGCCGTCGATATGCTCGAGGACCGGAAGGACCGGAACATCATCATGTACTGTACCGGCGGTATCCGCTGCGAGAAAGCCAGCGCATGGATGCTGCACAAAGGCTTCTCGAACGTTTTTCACCTCGAAGGAGGGATCATCAATTATGTTCGGCAGACACGCGAACTGGCACTCGATAACAGGTTCATTGGCAAGAATTTCGTGTTCGATGAACGCCTCGGAGAACGGATCAGCGAGGATGTACTGGCACATTGCCATATATGCGGCAACCCCTGCGATACCCATGTCAACTGCGCGAACACCGGTTGTCATTTGCTGTTCATCCAGTGCGATGAATGCCGCAATGCCTATCAAGGCTGCTGCAGCAGTGAGTGCAGCGATATCCATCAACTCCCGGAAGAAGAGCAGAAGATCAGGCGCAAAGGGCAACGCAAGAAGCATAACATCTTCCAGAAGTCACGGGCCAGGCTGAAAGCTTTGTATACGGGTGGATGATCCATTTGTCACTTTCCGATGAAGGACACATCGGATCAATGTATGGCACCCAACTTTTCCAGACTTGCGACCACCCTGGATGCCGTCTCTTCCATCGATAATGTCTCGGGGACGAACGGCAGACCTGTCACCTTCTCATAGAGCTCGATATATTTTTTTGAGATCGTGTCGATCCAGGCATCTGACATCTCCGGGACCGTCTGCCCCTCTTTACCCATGAAGTTGTTCGCGATCAGCCATTCCCGGACGAATTCCTTACTCAGTTGCAGCTGTCGTTCGCCCCGCGACTGACGTTCTTCAAATCCTTCAGATAAAAAATACCTTGATGAATCGGGCGTATGGATCTCATCCATCAGATAGATCTCCGAACCGATCGTGCCGAATTCATATTTGGTATCCGCCAGGATCAGTTGCTGTGCGGCCGCAATAGACCGGCCTTTCTCAAACAGTTTGAGGGCGTACCCCGCCAGTGAGTCCCATTGATCCCGGGTGGCGAGCCCCTGGGAAATGATCTCTTCGGGTGTGATGTCCTCATCATGTCCGGCCGCCGCTTTGGTGGAAGGGGTTATGATGGGGGAAGGGAAAAAGTCATTCTCCTGCATGCCTTCTGGCAGGATGGCTCCGCAGAGGTCCCGCTTACCGGATTGATAGGTCCTCCAGCCATGCCCGACCAGATTGCCCCGTACGACCATCTCAATGCGGAATGGAATGCATTTTCTCCCGATGGAAACATTCGGTGCCGGGACATCTACCAGCCAATTTGGACAAATTTCCCGGGTTTGATACAACATATTTGCCGCAATCTGGTTTAATACCTGACCTTTGGATGGGATGGTGCGGGGAAGGATCACATCAAATGCGGAGATACGATCGCTGGCGATCATCACCAGCCAGTCTGTGCCAATGTGATATACATCCCGAACCTTACCCCTGTAAAAACCTGTCTGACCGGGAAAAATAAATTCATTCATGGTGCCGTTGTTGAAGAGGGTGGAATTCTGCTTCAAATATCCGCCACAATCTCCAATATGACCATATAAGGCCTTTTGAATAAAAATTAATTTCAAAAGATATATAACTATTACTATTTTGTCCAAAATTTGCAACAAAACTGACTGCTTATGAAACGAATAGCGATTTCCGCACTTCTTTTGTTCCTTGCCTGCCCGATCCTGCTGCTTGCACAGGGTCAGCTGGTATCCGGGAACGTGAAGAACGCGCTCACGAAAGAAGCTGCCAATGCAGTTTCTGTTACCATCAAAGGCACTACGGTCGGCACTTTCACCGATGACAATGGTAACTACAAGCTCACCGTTCCTCCTTCTTCCAAGTTTCCCATCACCCTGGTATTCACATCCATCGGCTATGATTTCAAAGAAGTGACGGTTGCTTCAGCGGGTATCGTCCCCTCCGTGATCCTCACGTCGTCCAGTTCCCTCGGCGAAGAAGTGGTCGTCTCGGCCACCAGGCTTCCGACGCGAATCCTGGAATCACCAGTGTCCATCGAGCGGGTCAGCGGACAAGCTCTGAGGAATTCACCTGCCGCCAACTATTTCGACATTGTCACCAACATGAAGGGCATCGACATGGTGGCTTCGAGCCTTACCTTCAGGACGGTCACCACCCGTGGTTTTGGAGGAAGTGGTAACACAAGGTTCAACCAGATCGTTGACGGAATGGACAACCAGGCCCCGGGTCTTAACTTCGCGGTAGGCTCGATCGTCGGTCTTTCTGAGCTCGATGTGGAAAGCATGGAACTCCTCCAGGGAGCATCCTCCGCACTCTATGGCCCCGGTGGTATGAACGGAACCCTGCTCATCAACAGCAAAAGCCCTTTCAAATATCAGGGACTTTCCTTCCAGGTGAAAGAAGGTATTATGCACACCGACAAGCGCTATCGCAACACATCCGGCTACCATAACTGGACCCTTCGCTACGCCAAGAAGATCGGAGAGCGGTTCGCTTTCAAGATCAATACAGAACTCATCCAGGCAAAAGACTGGCTCGCGGCTGATTACAGAAACGTAAACCGAAACAATCGGATCACGGAGAATTTCATTCCGGGTACCCGTTCCACAGATCCCAACTACGATGGTGTCAACACCTATGGTGATGAAACCACGATCGATCTGCGCCAGGTACTCAACGGCATCGCCGGTCAGGCGCCTTTCCTCGCACCATATATCTCCACCCTCACCGGCAGCCCGATCAATGTGTCCAGAACCGGCTACACCGAAAGGGAAATGGTGGATCCCAATACCCTGAACTATAAAGTCAGCGGTGCGCTCCACTATAAAGTCACCAATAACATCGAGGCCATCGTGTCAGGCTTCTGGGGTACCGGTAACACGGTTTACACCGGTAGCGACCGTTACGCATTGAAGGACCTGAAGATGGGTCAGGCAAAAGTGGAATTGACCCATAAAAACTGGACGATACGCGGCTATACGACGCAGGAGAATTCCGGTCAGTCTTATAACTCCACCATCGCCGGTCGTCTCTTCAACGAAGGTTGGAAACCATCCCCACAATGGTACACTGAGTACGGTCAGGCTTTCCTGGCGGGTAAACTCAACGGACAAAGCGATATCAACGCACACAACATCGCGCGGGGCGCAGCGGATATAGGAAGGCCAGTCGCAGGAAGCTCACGCTTCAACAAGACACTGGACTCGGTCAGACTCAAGCCCATCTCTGAAGGTGGCGGACTCTTCGTTGATCGCAGTGACCTCTACGCAGTGGAAGGACAATACAACCTCTCTCACCTCACCGGTGAATTCGCAGAGGTATTGGTGGGCGGTAATTTCCGCCGCTTTGTCCTGAACTCTCAGGGTACTTTGTTCGCAGATTCCACCGGCCCGATCGGCATCAACGAATACGGTGCTTACGTGCAGGTGACAAAGCCTTTGTTCAACGACCTCGTCAAGTTCACCATTTCCGGTCGTTATGATAAAAACCAGAACTTCAAGGGCCGCTTCACGCCAAGGGCTACCGCGCTAATAAAGCTTGCGCCAAACCATAACCTGCGCCTCTCATATCAGCAAGCCTATCGATTCCCATCCACCCAGAACCAATACATAAACCTGGCAGTGGGCGGTGCGATCCTTATCGGAGGTGTCCCTGAAATGCTGGAGTATTACAACTTCAAGAACAATCCTGTCTATTCCCTGGCAAGCCTGCTTTCACCAACCCCGCAGATAAAAGTCCAGACATTCGGAGAGTTCAAGCCCGAATCGGTGACATCCTATGAGCTCGGCTACCGTGGACTTATGGCGAATAAAAAATTGATGATCGATTTCTACGCGTATTATGGTCAGTACAAGGATTTCCTGACCAGCGTGAATGTGGTACAGTCCATCACGGCCAATCCTCAGCCGACCGATATCGTCAATCCGGCTGCACGCAGGATCCTTCAGGTGCCCATCAATTCACCCACACAGGTCAAGACACTCGGCGCCGGCCTGAGCATCGAATATAGTTTCCGCGGTGGCTTTTTTGCCAACATGAACGGAAGCTATGACGAACTTGGTGATGTGCCCGATGCATATGTGACGAATTTCAACGCACCCAACTTCAAGGCGAACGTACTCTTCGGTAACAACGGATTCGGTAAGGACAAACGCGCAGGTTTCAGCCTGGCTTACAGGTGGCAGGATGCATTCTTCTATACATCCACCCTGGCGAACGGATACGTACCTGCATACCACAACCTTGATGCACAGGTCAGCTATCGCTTCCCTGAGATCAAGTCGGTCGTTCGCTTCGGTGCAAACAATATCCTGAATCAGTATTATATCACGGCTATCGCTAACCCTTCCATCGGCGGTATGTATTATGTTGCCTTCGCCTACAATATTTATTAATCCAAGCAACGGTCTAAAACACACGATATGAAAATTTCGATGAACATCACACGGCCGGCAGCCCTGATCCTGCTCCTCGCAGGCATCACCATGGCGTCGTGCAATAAGAATATTCCCGACCCGACACCGATAAACTACCCGACACCCACCGGGAGCTCTATCGCGGAACTGCTGAACGATCCTAATTTCAGCTACCTCCAGGCTGCGGTCACCCGGGTCGGTCTACTGGCGCCGCTATCAGACAAGAACACCAAATTCACGGTGTTTGCTCCGGATAACAATGCGTTCAACAACCTTTTCACCGCCCTTGGACTGCCGGCTAACATTGCCACAGTGGGTGCATTACCGATCGCAACACTCACGGCGATCCTTCAGTACCATGTGGTGCCCGGCAGTGTGCTCAGCAGCACGATGATTCCGGAGTCTTACCCGAACACCAATATGCCCACCCTGCTCGCTGCTTCCGGCACCAATCCGCTGTTGAAATTTGTCAACTTCCCATCCCGCAGGGGTGGAAGTGCATTTGTCGACAACGTACCCGTTGCTGCAGCTAACATCGTAGCTGCCAATGGCGTGGTGCATCGCATGGCCGGCGTCATCATGCCGCCCAACACCAACACCCTGGCACAAGGACTCGCTGCAGATACCAGCATGACATTCCTGATGGCTGCAGTGACTCGCGCAGACGGCGGTATGCCCAATGGCTCGAAGTTCTCTCAGCTCTTATCGACGCCAAGCCCGTATGCCAATTTCACCCTGTTCGCCCCGAATAACAACGCTTTCAGGGCACTTTACCGTGCATTTGGCGTGCCCGAGCAGGCGTCTTCCATCAACCTGTTCACGGTCAATACAGCAGTGTCCATCGTGGCCTATCACCTGCATATCGCCGGTGTCACCACCACCGCTACCGGTGCAAGCCCACAGCTGATCCGTGTGTTCTCGCCCAATCTGCCGACCACACCGACACAGGCCACAAGCTTCCTGTCAGTACTTTCTCCCACCGCCCCTAGACTGACGGTCAACGCATCTCAGGGTGTCAAAGGAACAGGGAATGCCACGTATTCTGCCATCATCGCAACAGATCGCCATTTTCTGAATGGAGTGTATCATGTCATCAACCAGGTGCTGATCCCACAATAAGGAACGGTATCCAATAAAAAACCAGCGTTGTTTTCGAACGACGCTGGTTTTTTTATGTATGAACTTCCGGGGATCTGATCAGACGTTGAATCTGAAATGCATGATGTCACCATCATCCACCAGGTAATCCTTACCCTGGACCGCCAGCTTTCCCGCATCCCGGCAGGCCGCCTCCGACCCCAA
>JBIKIB010000187.1:0-7155 GCA_044361845.1 Chitinophagaceae bacterium
GAAGTCAACCTGGGATGGTTTCAGATTCGACAGGGAAGCCGCGTTGAAAGACCATGAACGATCGGGGGCCGATAAGTCCGGGCTGTCACTGAAATTATTGTCTGTCATAGGCGGTATCATGGCCGGTACATCTTTCTCCGGATTCCTTGGGGCGGCAGGCCTCTATAATTCCGGATTGGCCATGTTGTCTTTTGGGTTGTTGTTCATCGCTGCGGCAGTCATGCTCAATAAGAAATATGACCTGCTGGTCATGGACACTTTCACCATATCGCTGTTCCTCATCGGATTCCTGCATGTCGCCATCGGGTTGAATGATTTCAATGTTCATTTCACATATGCGATTTTTATTTTCATGACGATCGCAGTCATAACGCTGATGGTTAACCGAAATTATATGCTGTCATTCCTGTCCTTCCTGATTTTTATCGGGGGAATGCTGGCGTTATTGATCGTGGAAAACCACGAGGATTGGATCCATTTGTACAATCTGCTCATGGTGTATCTGCTTTTGAGGGTCAATTTGAACGAAGCGGCCATCCTTTCTGTCGGCAGACGTTACGCGGCATATTTCCTCCCGTTGAGGATCGCCATTGTCATTGGATTGATCATGGGACTTATGATGGTGGTATTCAGCAACCTGATCAATATCCAAAAGGAATATGTGTGGTTGACATCCGTGGCGACCATCGGTGGTATATTATACCTTGTCGACTGCCAACGGGATGTTTTCGGCATCACAGACATCCGGGGTCGTATCATGATGCTTGCTACCTGCTTGATCATCCTGTCACCGATCGTCCTGGCTCCGGCTATCACGGGTGCATTGTTGATCATCCTCGTTGCATTTCTGGTGAGTCATAATACCGCTTTTGTGATCGGCATCATTTTCTTTCTGTACTTCACTGGACAATACTACTACGATATGGACATGACCCTGCTGAAAAAGTCTCTTCTCATGATGATCACCGGTGTGAGCTTCCTCGTTTTATATATCATCACCCGGACAAAATTACTGGCGCATGAAAAAGAGTAGCCTACTATTCATATCGGTCAATCTGTTCTTGTTCATAGGCTATCTGCTCTATTCGGTGATTCAAAAAGAGCGCATTCTTTCTCAAGGGAAACTGATGCTTCTGGAACTGGCCCCGGTCGATCCCCGATCACTCATGCAAGGAGATTACATGGCTCTGAATTACAAGATCGGAGAGGTTGCGAACGATGCGTTCAGCCGTCTTCCAGTTCGCGGATATTGTGTCCTGCGCGTTGATTCCTCCGGTATCGCAACACGTGTAAGGCTGCAGGAGAAACGTACCCCGATTTCTGATGGTGAATACCTCATACCATACACAAAAGGTCGGAATGATGATATCCATATCGGTGCAGAGTCGTTTTTCTTCAGGGAAGGAACCTCCGCAAAGTATGACTCAGCCAGATATGGCGGGCTGCGCATCGACACGAAAGGGAACTGCCTTCTGGTCGGTTTGTATGATCAAATGCAGAAGGAGATAAAGTGATGACATCGAGCATGAATAGCATTCACCGACGGCACTTTCGATGGACTTTCTCTGCGTTGAACATGATTCGTTTATGATACGTTCCGGTGATGTCATTACTTTCAGGTATACATTTCCGTTATATCATGTGCCACTCATGTAAGGCGAAAGATCTTCTCAATCTCCTGATTGCTCATCCTCCCGATCCATTGCTCAACGCCACCTTCTTTCGCTGACCGATACGGAAGGCATGGTCCGTTGGCTTTACCTCCCCCTCAGAATTATTCCAAAGATCATAGAATATAATATGGCCGCCAAGGGTAAGATTCAATCCCGTACCACATGCTTTGAGTGACAAGATCTGTAACGGTTCATAAGGGTTATAACTATGTCATTGGGTATAGTTGACCACTAAAAAATAAATGGGCATCCCAATGGTAATGTTGAATGGGAAAGTAACAGCTAAAGCCATTGGCAAAAAAATGCCTGGGTTCGCCCCTGGTACCGCTATTTTAAGCGCCGCCGGAACCGCAATGTAGGATGCACTTGCAGCTAAAACTGAAAAGATGAATCTATTTCCAATATCATCTATTACGTACCCACTGAGGAATGCAATGAGACACCCATTTAATAAGGGAATAAAAATCGCAAATAGTACAGTGAACCATCCGGATTTAAAAAAATCGTTCAGTTTTGTTCCGCTTGTGATGCCCATATCCAAAAGGAAAATGGCAAGAAATCCCTTAAAAATATCTGTGGTGAATGGTTTTATCCCCTGGGCCTGCTTTTCACTGGCCATTATCCCAATGATCAAACTGCCTAAAATCAGTAGCACACTTCCATTGGTCAATGAATGTTTGATGATGGAATTCAGATCGATGTCCTTGTCTTTTTTTTCAGCGTATAATTTTATCAACATCACGCCAATGATTATTGCAGGTGCTTCCATAAGCGCCATTATGGCCACCATGTAGCCACTGAACGTTTGATTTTGAATTTCTAAAAATGAAACAGCAGTGACAAAAGTGACAGCACTTACAGAGCCATAAGCAGCTGCTATTGCCCCTGAATTTTCGATACTGAGTTTCCTCTTGAGAATGAAGAACGTATAAAGAGGAATTATTCCGGAAATCACGACTCCAAATATCACAGACCAGATGATCTGAATCGAAAAATGACTGTGGGCCAATTCCTGACCTCCTTTGAATCCAATGGAAAAAAGTAGATAAAGTGATATGAATTTGGAAGAATTTGGAGGGATTTCCAGGTCACTTTTCAATTTCACCGCAATTATACCCAAAATGAAAAATAAGAATGCAGGATTGGTTATATTATCGATCAAAAGGTCAAAATTCATATTTTCATTAATTTACTTCGACGTACGTATTTGATAATTTAGTTGTTATCAGTCCTTTTATACTTATTTTGTTTTTTTCGACCACGGACATGATCAGGTCATGCTCTCGCAAATTGAAAATTTGCTCAATAATATTCAATTCCGTTAATGTTTTTACTTTATCGAATGTTGTTGATTGTTTCATGATGATCTTTTGATTTTCCATGAGCAATACTTCAAGGTTTTTTTCAGCATCTGATCCTGAATTCTTTTTTTGTTCGATCACACCATTTATGAATCGACAAGACGTATCGTTCACGATATATATGTTTGTGATCATTCTTCGATCGAGGAAATCAGCTATTTTTCTGATGTCATCTCTTTCATAACTGAAAGCTGTTGCCATTGCTGTCATAAAGTAAACGTCAGTCCCATGGATTCGCCTTATGAAATTTTCCATATTTGAAAAGGGACAAATCAGAAAGAGTTTATTTTGTTCCATATCTTCTCTTGTTAAAAAGCTATTTTTTTCATCTTGGGTCTTTACGAACTTTTGGCCTGTCCCATCCTCTTTCCCATACAGCAGCCAATGGAAGAACTTGCTTTAGTAGGGATGATCTGATGCTCGGTGGGGTACTTTTGCACAGTTGATATTGCATACCAGCTTCAGGTTTCTAATGTTAATAATCCTGATTCGATCGGCAAATTCCACACAACTTGAATCATTAATGGTGCGTACCTGAGATCATACCTTTCCAATTTTTTAGATACTATGTTTTGCAAATGTGGATTTTCTTATTCATTTATAATCATTTATCTTCGTTATTGAATGCATAACAATAACTTATGGATTATACGTTCAATCAACTACGGATATTTTTGAAGATCACACAAACAGGCAGTGTGACCAAGGCCTCCCAGGAGTTGAATTTGACACAACCGGCAGTGTCCATTCAATTGAAAAAACTTCAAGATCAATTTGATATTCCCCTGACAGAAATCATAGGAAGAAAAATTTACATCACTGATTTTGGAAAAGAAATCGCTTTCGCAGCTGAAAATATCTTGAATCAGGTTCATGATATAAACTATAAAACCCTGGCCCATAAGGGGCAATTGACTGGACGATTGAAAATTTCAGTAGTGTCCACCGGTATATATGTATTACCACTTTTCTTAGCGGATTTTTTACAGCATCATGCCGGAATTGAATTGAAAATGGATGTGACAAACAAATCAAAGGTTATTGAGGGTTTAGAATTCAACGAAGTGGATTTTGCCCTGGTATCGGTTTTACCTGAAAATGTGCCAATTGAAAAAATAGAATTACTTAAAAATAAACTTTACGTAATCGGAAATGCTACATTCAAACTTGAACGAGAGATCTATGATGAATCTTTCTTTGAAACCCAACACTTGATCTACAGGGAGAAAGGATCGGGTACAAGACAAACAATGGAGGCGTTCATCCAAAAGAACGACCTTCCGGTTCGAAAAAAAATGGAACTGACATCAAATGAAGCAGTAAAGCAGGCGGTCATTGCTGGGTTGGGTTGTTCTATCATGCCATTGATCGGCATAAAGAACGAGTTGCAGAATGGCGAATTGCAGATAATTCCTGTAAAAGGATTTCCGATCGAATCGATCTGGCATTTGATCTGGCTGAAGAAAAAAAAACACTCACCTGTGGCAACTTCGTTTCTGAATCATCTAAAAAATGAAAAAGATACCATTGCGAAAAATAAATTCAAATGGTGTGACAAATACTTGAAATATTGACATTTAAAGGTCTGTTTCTTAGTGTCATGAACATCGTTTTTTACATCATCAGTGAAACTCCATCTCCGACAATTTTTCTACAAGATTTTTTGTCCAATTTATTTTGCTGAGTATTTCCATTGCGCTTAGTGAATTTCTATAAAAGTTGACCGTTAGTTGCCCAAGGTGGGTGCAAATTGTCACATTCAGAATCTTGTTGATACAAAAAAAGCGTGTGAACACCAGGGTTTACACGCTTTGAAACATTTTTAAACTATGTTTAGGCGGAGAGAGAGGGATTCGAACCCCCGGAGGCTTGCACCTCAACGGTTTTCAAGACCGCCGCATTCGACCGCTCTGCCATCTCTCCGCGGCGAAAATATGCATAGAAACTGTATCCTGCAAAAAACTTTGAAAGTCTTTTTTCAAAACCCCTTTATGCCGATGACTTTTCCCCATGTCGTCCTTCAGCCAATCCCGTACCTTCGTTATCTATGAAGGATCTGCGTGCGGTACATAAATATTTCAGGAAATACAGGTGGCGTTTGCTCGCTGGTATCTGCTTCATCCTGATCTCCAACTATTTTGGCATACTCGCACCACAGATCACCGGTTATGTTGTTGATAAAGTGGAAAGCCAGATCCGAAACCAGGGACCGGAAACGATTCCCACCTCCAGTGGAAAATCCTTCTATGATCCATTAGTGGCCCACTTCATTCGTATTGTTGAATCGGCAGACCTTTCCTTCTCCGGTCTGGTCATGTTCTGTGGTCTTCTTTTGCTGACGGTTGCTTTGCTCAGGGGCTTCTTCATGTTCCTGATGCGACAAACGATCATAGTCATGAGCCGACACATAGAGTTCGACCAAAAAAACGAAGTCTATTCCCAATACCAAAAACTGGATGCTCGTTTTTTTCGCACCCATAGCACCGGCGACCTGATGAGCCGAATGGCTGAAGATGTCAGCCGTGTGAGGATGTATACCGGCCCTTCCATCATGTATCTGGTGAATCTCGTGGCACTCATCGCTTTCAGTCTTTTCTTCATGCTGCGGGAAAATGTCATGCTCACCGTCTATGTGCTCTCTCCACTCCCGATTCTGGCCATTGCCATTTACTTCGTGAATACCCTCATCAACCAAAAGAGCGAGCGCATACAGGAACATTTAAGCCACCTCACCACGGAAGCACAGGAGTCATTTTCCGGTATCAGGGTGATAAAATCCTTTGTGCAGGAATCATCCATGATGCGATACTTTTCCACGAAAGCAGAAGCATATCGCGAAAATGCCCTGAGCCTTGCACGGGTGGAAGCCTTTTATTTCCCGTCCATCTCACTGCTGATAGGTGTGAGTACCCTGCTCACCATTTACATGGGTGGCATCTACCAACTAGAGCAACGCATCAGCTCCGGTACCATCGCTGAATTCGTGGTGTATGTGAATATGCTCACCTTTCCGGTGAGTGCCATCGGATGGGTCGCAAGCATGATCCAGCGAGCCGCCGCTTCCCAAAAACGACTCAACGAATTCCTGCAAGCAAAGCCTTCCATCGTTGAAGATCCCCATGCATTGCCCCTTGGCAGGATTGATGAGATCCTTTTCGATCAGGTGGGATTCATCTATCCGCATACCGGTGTCCGTGCCCTGGATGGATTCTCCCTCCGGATCCGGAAAGGGGAGAAGATCGCCATCATCGGCAGGACCGGTAGCGGAAAAACCACCATCGCACAACTGATGTTGAGGAATTACGATCGTTCCCAAGGATCCATATCCATCAACGGAAAAGATCTCCGGCAATATTCACTCCAATCCCTCCGGCAATCCATCAGCTATGTCCCACAGGATATTTTCCTGTTCAGTGATACCGTCCGCAATAATATCCGTTTCGGCTCGGCTGATGCTTCTGATGAACAGGTCAGAACCGCTGCCAGAAGATCCGCTGTCGATGATGAAATCCTCGGTTTTGCCCAAGGATATGATACCATGGTAGGGGAGAGGGGCGTCAACCTCAGCGGCGGACAGAAACAACGGATCTCCATCGCAAGGGCACTCTGTAAAGACGCAGAACTGCTCCTCTTCGACGATTGCCTTAGCGCAGTGGATGCCAGAACCGAACAGCGGATCCTCGCAGGACTTAATGAAGTCCTTACAGATAAAACAGCAGTGATCATCACCCACCGGATCTTCACACTTTTCGACTTTGACCGGATCCTGGTCCTGGAAGACGGAATGGTAAAAGAACAGGGCCGCCACGAAGATCTCATGGCACTACGGGGGCACTATTATGAATTGTACAGACGCCAACAAGACAATGAAAGCCTGTAAACCTTAGTCTTTCCTCAAAAAAAAAATCAAAAAATAGTTTTTTTTGGATTTTAACGATTTTTTGGGAAATTGACACTCGTAAGGGCATAATTCGTCAAATTTGTAAACGAAATGTACAAAAGCATAAAACCAACACTGTGACATACGATAACAACGAAAAGAGAATGGATAGCGTCTACAGCAAACGGATCCGTGCCGGTAAACGAAGGACTTATTTCTTTGATGTAAGGACAACAAGGGG
>JBIKIB010000188.1:0-7137 GCA_044361845.1 Chitinophagaceae bacterium
CGTCGCGGTGATATTCCGAAAACTATCTCCCGAAACGCCTACCGGACGTTGTACATACCCCAGCAGAGCAGGATCTGCGCCGAGGTGGAAGACGGAATTGAAAAGGGCGAGATTGGTATTTCCCTTCCCATCCTGCGTGCCTATGAGCATGGCCTGTTTGATACCGGAGAGGCTGTTGATTAGGTTCGCCCTGTAGTGGCGATCCATTTGCCGGATGGTATCGATTGTCAGATATTGTTCCGCCATCTTGCTTTTTATGTACGAAAATAGGCACTTGCGTGCATAGCAACGGGAGATTCAGGAATATGGAAAGATCTGACGGGGCAATGTTCGCGGCATGAGTAAAAGATCAGAGGATGATGGATCCGGTCGTCCCTGTAAAAATGCATCAGGAAATAAAAAAGTAAGATCCATTTGGGTTGAACAATGAGCTGACAAATGAACTGTCGAATGCCATCACAGGCATTCGACAGTGTCAACGAAGAAACTTCATCTTCTCGAAAATAGTAAAATAATGGGCAGGGGGGATGGCTACAGGCATCCTGCAGCATATAAAAATCTGAGTTCATACAAGGATCCCGATGCGTTGTACACTTCGGTATGATAAAATCTTTGTACAAAGAGATTCATGTCATTTGATTAATTTATATGAATGACTTATTTTGTATCAGGTAATCATAATTTTTTGGGGGATACAAAAATCATTACGATGACAATTTTCATCGAAAGTGCCCATCATATTGTGAGAAGAATAAATCATGTTCCTGACGGGATTGATCATTACCGGAAAGATCCGTTATCGTATTGTTGGATGCAAGATCTGAAAAGCGATAATGTAAAATAGTTTCTGATCATTCAAGTACACTTTTTTTATCTATCGTTCTTATGATCACACTGAATAAGTATGTGTGAATATTGGGTATTAACAAATACCTGATAGCTGCGATCAAACATCAATAAAAATTTCCGTCATGCATTTAAAGTTATATTCATTTTTTATCACAGTTTTTTTTCTATCCACTGTCGTTGGGCAATCCCCTGCTTCCTTTCGGGAATCGAGGAAAAAATATGTAACATATCCCTTCTCTGACCCGGATCCCATTCCTTCACAGACAGCCATTTATCCGTATTTCCGGTACGATGGATTCACCAATACTCCTGTACAACGGGAATGGACCGTTGTGGAATTGGAAAATGATTACATCAGGGTTGTGATCCTTCCCGAGATCGGAGGGAAGATATGGACGGCCATCGACAAGACCACGGGGAAGCCATATTTATATGATAACAAAGTGATCAAATTCAGGGATGTCGCCATGCGCGGGCCATGGACCAGTGGCGGTCTGGAACCGAACTATGGCATCATCGGTCATACCCCAAACTGCGCGACACCGGTCGATTACATCACACGGAAGAATGATGATGGCAGCGTCAGTTGTTTCATCGGGGTGTTAGACCTACTGACCCGGACACGCTGGCAGATTGAGATCAATCTACCCCGAGACAAGGCATATTTCACGACAAACTCCATATGGAGTAATCCTACCAGTCTGGGTCAGCCTTATTATCACTGGATGAATACGGGCATCAAAACCAAAGGAGATCTTGAATTCATCTTTCCCGGGACTCATTACATAGGGCATGGTGGCGAACAGGCCACCTGGCCGGTCAATGAAAGCAATGGCAAAAAAATAAATTTCTACGAACAGAATGATTTTGGGACGTATAAATCGTACCATGTATTGGGAAAGCAGACAGACTTTTTTGGTGCCTACTGGCATGACGATAAATATGGGATGGTCCGATATGCCCCGTATGATGAGAAGATCGGAAGGAAGATCTGGATCTGGGGTTTATCAAGGCAAGGTATGATCTGGGAAAAGATCCTCACCGACACGGATGGTCAGTATGCCGAGATCCAGACTGGCAGGCTATTCAACCAGAATGCTTCAGCCAGCAGCCTTACGCCTTTCAAGCATATCGGCTTCACGCCGCATGGAACAGACCGATGGACAGAATACTGGTATCCGGTCAACCATACCCGGGGCATGGTCGTGGCCAATAAATCTGCCGCGTTGAATGTAAAAGTAGAAGAGGGCTGGTTGAAGTGGTACTGTTCTCCCGTATCCTTTTTCAGGGACGAGCTGGAGATCATCGCAGATGGCAAGACCATCCTGAAAAAAACGATCGATGCAAAACCATTGAAGACCATCAAGGATTCGGTCAGGCTGGCGGGACGTCCCGTCAATATCAGCATCTCACTGAAAGGCCAGCAACTCGAATGGAGTTCGGATCCGGACCACAAACGTTTGTCGCGTCCCTTGGAAGCACCGAAGCCTTATGATTGGAACAGTGTCGAAGGGCTTACGATAATGGGAAAGGAACTGATGGATCAAAAGATGTTCATGGATGCTGAACGCAAGCTGAAGGAAGCATTGGCGAAAGATCCAAATTCCTTACCTGCACTCGTGAAGATGGCAGAGCTATGTGTAAGGAACGGCGACCATCAAGAGGCATTCAACCATGCCAGGACTGCCATCTCTTTCGATGCGCATCATGGTGCTTCAAATTACTATTACGGACTGAGTGCATCTTTGCTGGGCAGGGAAGCGGATGCCTATGACGGCTTCAGCGTGGCAAGCATGAGTATGGAATACAGGTCTGCAGCCTATGTGGAGATCGCAAAACTGCATGCGAGGAAATCGCAGTGGAAAGATGTACTGTCTTATGTACAAAAGGCCCAGGATTTCAACCGTCTTGATGCAGTTGCCGTGCAATTGATGATCGTGGCATATCGTATGATGGGAGACATGGCGGCATATCGATACCAGATGGCAGGGCTGGGATCGACGCAGCCCCTAAATCCTTTTTACAAATGGGAAAAAGCAAGGCAAGAAGCCACACCCGCACAGACACCCGCTTTGATCCCCTTGAAAAATGAGTTGCCGGAAGAAACCATGCTGGAACTTGCCTCTTTTTATTTGGATCTAGGGGTTGTTTCGGAAGTGGAAAAAATCCTGACACTCCTGCCGGCACATCCCTTGGCATTGTATCAGCTGGCCTATTTGAGAAAGTCAGACAAAGAAAAATCGAAGATATTGTTGAAGAAGGCCAATGATCTTTCCACATCGATGGTGTTCCCCTTCCGGACAGAATTCATACCTGTCCTCAAATGGGCGGAGGAAAACAGCGATCACTGGAAACCCAGCTATTATCATGCCCTGCTGATGCATGATAAGAACAAGCATACAGAAGCCTTGCAAATGGTCAGGCGGCTGGAAGATAAGCCGGATGCTGCCCCCTTTTACGCGTTGAGGGCACTGTGGAGCAAGGGCGATCCAAAGGCCAGTGAGGCGGATCTGAAAAGGGCAATGTCCCTCGACAGGAAGTCATGGCGATATGCAAAGTTATTGACACAGCATTTCATCGAACAAAAAGACAACGCTGCGGCACTGACAGTGGTTCAGCAATTCAAATCATCGGATCCTGCACCCAATTTCGTCATGGATATGCTCCTGACAAAGACCATGTTACTGAACCAACGATACCGGGAATGTGACTCATTGCTTGCAAGGATGGAAATCATTCCTTTTGAAGGTGCAACAGAGGGACGCGCGCTTTACTGGGAGTCTAAAATGATGCAAGCGGTCAGCGAAATGAAAAAAACGAATTTCAGCAGTGCATTGGCATTCATCGATCAGGCGGAGCAGTGGCCGGAGAACCTCGGCGTGGGAAAACCCTATGAAACCGATCTGGATAACAGGCTGGAATCCTTTCTCAGGTACAAATGCCACCAGGAGATGAATACAAAGGAAAAAGATCCCGGATACCTGGATATGATCCTATCATTCCAGCCCGGTATCCATAATACCATCCGGAATTTCCAGCCCGCCAATCACCTGGTCACCAAGTGGGCCAACGAACTAAAGGGTGGTCGGCTGGACTGGAGCAAATGGATGGCGGGTCAAAAAGAACAGTATCCGGAGTTCATGGAAATCTTCACCTGGGTGGACGAGCAGGGCACTGGCGTAGGTGCAAAGAAGCTTTCGGAGGTCGTTGCTTCAGATCCGTGGGTGCGGGTTTTGACAGCACACACTACAAAATGACAGGTGGATCAAGAAATTATGAGCATATAAAAATGCCATGGATGTCAGATGCCTTCAGGGCAACAGCAATCATAATGACCGGGATAGGAAACATCTTTTGATGACCCGGCATGTAAAAAGAAGATCCTGCTGATAGGAAATAAAAAAACGGAATGCCGGTTGTGCTGAATGTTCTGCATGTATTATAGAGAAAGATTTTTTTAAAGCTGACAATTTTCATTCCGAAACGCTGCATACTCGATTTATAAAAGTTTATATTTTTAAATCATTCAATGTAAAGTCATTTTTTATAAATAGTAAATAATGATAATCATAAAAAATAAAAGATCCTCTAAAGGAAAAAGTCTAAAGTGGGTAACTGATCATGCAACTTAAAACATGTTGTAAAAAGTCAATTTGCTGAAAATACATATTTCGGGAATTATTCGAGTTGATTTTCATAATTATTTAAAAGAGTGTTACTATATTTTGATAAAAATAATATCTTTAAAAACGAATAATAGTTTATTCACTTAACTACCTTAAACATGCGTATGAGAAAATTAATTGCAATGATGTTCGGGTTATTCCTGATGGGAATGACCCAGGCACAGGTGACCCGGATCATTTCGGGTAAGGTCACCGGGAACGACAATGTTCCCATCCCCGCTGCCACCGTGAAGGTGAAAGGCGGGACGCAGACGGCCGTCACGGACAATGATGGCATGTTCAGCATATCGGTCCCCGGCGGACAGGTCGTATTGAGCATCACATCTACAGGCTTCCTTGCTACTGATGTCTCCGTAGAGGCGAATCAGACTACGGCAAATATCCTGCTCAATATCGACAGCCGCCAGATGAATGAAGTGGTGGTCACCGCGATGGGCCTTTCAAAGTCGAAGCGGACCCTCAGTTATGCCACGCAGCAGATCAACACACAAACCTTTTCGAAGGCTCGTGAGTTGAACGTGGCGAACTCACTTGCCGGTCGCGTGGCCAATCTGGATGTAGCGCGCACGGCTTCCGGTGTGGGCAGTTCCTCGCGCATTGTCCTGCGCGGCGATCGATCCATCACCGGAAACAACCAGGCCCTCATCGTAGTAGATGGTGTGCCCATGGACAACTCCAATTTCAGTCCAGGCAATGCCAATGGTGGCCGTGATGGTGGGGATGGCATCTCCAGCATCAACCCCGACGACATCGAGTCCATCAACGTGCTTCGGGGTGCATCTGCCACTGCCCTGTATGGTTCACGTGCCGCTAACGGAGCCTTGATCATCACGACCAAGAAGGGTACACGCAAGGGTTTCGGTGTGTCACTGAACAGTTCCTACATTACCGAGAAGGCCATGATCCTTCAGAAATTCCAGAACGTTTACGGGCAAGGCAGTGCCGGTGTCTATAACCGTGCATCAGAGTTCAGCTGGGGACCGAAGATGGAGGGCCAGCAAGTTGCGATGTGGGGGCCCAAGCCCGACAATGTTGGAAAGACCTATTCCATGACTCCACAACCGAACAATTACCAGGATTTCTATTCTACCGGCAACCAACTGTCGAATTCCGTTGCTTTGTCAGGCGGAGGCGACAAGACGCAGACCTATTTCTCCTATACCAACGTGGGAGCAAAGGGCATCGTGGATAATAACACGATGAGGCGTAATATCCTGAACCTTCGCGTTTCAGGCGATATCAGTAAAAAGTTGAGCTACGACTCCAAAGTGACCTATCTTGACGAGGTCATCAATAACCGCCAGCAGACGGGTGAGGCTTTCGCCAACCTGCAGCGACATATCCTTCGCATCCCGAGGAACATTTCCCTCGACGCAGCAAAGGACTTTGAATTCATCAATCCCTCCACTGGCCAGCTGCGTCAGAATTACTGGAATCCCGGCTCCAATGGCGGTCAAAACCCCTACTGGATCAAGAACCGCGTGAGTGCCCTGGACAAACGCAACCGCATCACCGCATTCACTTCACTCACCTATAAGGCAACCGACTGGCTGAGTTTCATGGCACGAGGTGGCATAGATCAATATAACGATGAGTTTGAAGGCAAATGGTACAATAACACCTACACCATTGCAGACAATGGAGACTACCAAACCCTTTTCCGCAAAGTACAGGAGACCAACTTCGACGGATTCGCGTTCATCAAGAAGACCTTCGGTGACTTTGGCGTTGATGCCACCCTGGGCGGCAGCCGTCAAAAGTTCTATTCCCTGGCGCAATCCACTGCCACTGGAGGCCTGAACCGCGACAACCTTTTCATCCCGTCCAACGCAAGAAGCCCACAGATCGGCAGATCCCTGGTGGAGACAGAGAAGCAGGGCGTATTCGCAACGGCAGACTTCTCTTACAAGGATTTCCTTACGGTTTCAGCCTCTGCACGGAACGACTGGTCTTCCACATTACCCAAAGAGAGCCGTTCCTATTTCTTTCCATCCGTGGGATTCTCCCTTATCCTGTCGAATGTGATGAAGCTGCCTGAATTCGTCAGCTTTGCAAAACTCCGCGGATCCTATGCTGCCACGGGTAATGATGCACGCCCCTATCTGCTGACGCAGACTTACACATTCTCAGCTGGTGGACCCAGCGGCTTCATCTCCCGTGATGGAGTGAAACCATTCCCGAACCTCAAGCCAGAGTTGACCACATCGCTTGAATTAGGTACAGAAGTACGTTTGTTCAACGGACGGATAGGATTTGATTTCGGCTGGTATTCGAGTGACTCAAAAAACCAGTTGTTCTCAGTGGCGATCCCACCCGCTTCCGGATGGTCTTCCCAGTTCATCAATGCGGGTCTTGTTCGTAACAAAGGCATTGAATTGACCCTGAACGCAGGGATCATCCGTGAAAAGGATTTCCGCTGGGATATCGACCTGAACTATGCCATCAACCGGAATCTGCTGGTTGAACTGACCCCCGATCTGAAACGCCTGGTACTCGCCGGTGACTTCATCAACGATGTGGTCATTGAAGAAGGTAAGCCGCTTGGTCAATTGTACAGCCGCGGATATGAGCGCAACAGCAAGGGCGAGGTTCTGGTGGATGC
>JBIKIB010000016.1:0-22724 GCA_044361845.1 Chitinophagaceae bacterium
GACAACCCTACAGCCACATTTTTGCGGATCCCCCAGGCATCGATCTGTCGGGAGACGATCGACCAGTCGATCTGGTCGCCATGATTCCGGATCAGGAATGAGATGTCCGACAGATGCTTCAAGCTGCGCCATACATCCGTCACCCCGTGGTGAAGGAACAACATCATCAAGTGGGATGTCTTTGTCAGCGATGGCAGTTGTTTTCCGGCGATGGCGATCATCTCCCGGTTTGCGAAGAAATACTCGTTACTGAAGGGGATATCGTAGATGGGGAGTACGGGTGCCCACTGCACTTCCAGATGAAGGTGCAGTCCACCCTCCGTTCGTTTGTGGAATACAGCCTCCCTATTCACTCCCATATAGTAACGGGCATGCATAACCGGAAAAAAATATTCCTCCATGAAGCCGTGTTCCAACAGCAAACTCCTGATCCGTAGGAAGTCCGCTTTCCGGATAAGCACGTCGATATCCCTGGTATGCCGGGTGGTGAGGTCACTGAAAATAGCATACCCCAGTGGTAATCCTTTTTGAAAAATGACATCCATGCGATGTGCTTTGAACAACGCATCGATCTTATCGAGTTCCTGGAACAGGAGCAGTGATGCAGCTGCCCTGCGTGCCATGGCTTCCCTTATCCGGGCGTGCGCTTGCGTGCCGAAGGCCATCTCGAAAATCTCCCGGTCATACGCTATACCGGTGATCTCATGATCCCGGATCATGGGTTCAAGCTTTTCCGGATCGGGCATTTGCTCCGGCAGGAATTTCAATACCTGACTCCTGTCCATGGTACCGAGCCTGACACGGAGCATCATGACCAGGAAGGCCGCCTCGTTCGAATAAAGCTGTGTGATGGAGAGCAGATCCGTCATATGACCGATGGTTCAGGAGCACCTTTGAAATGACTTACATTTGTACTGGATCAATCTGTCATAATATTGCACCAGAAATCAGCACCATACCATTACAGGGGATTCGGTCTAAATATAGCATCTGAAATCGAGTTTCCGGAGCTATACGCTATGGAATTTGATGAACCTGATGTTTCGATCAGAATGGCCGACATCCCGGGATCTCTATATACGGGGAAAGACCCGGACAAAGTATATTATCGTTTCGACCTGGATGAGTTCCTGCTGCATTTCCCGGCTACAGCTCGGTACCGCGTGATCAAAGGCAGGGAGATCCTGGTGCAACCCTTCGCAGGCAGCGATCCTTC
Organism: Chitinophagaceae bacterium; assembly: GCA_044361845.1. Lineage (GTDB taxonomy): Bacteria > Bacteroidota > Bacteroidia > Chitinophagales > Chitinophagaceae > Pollutibacter. The sequence goes on from JBIKIB010000016.1 coordinate 1,217, forward strand.
AGCATACCGGATCTATATACTGACCATCACGATGGCTGCCGCATTGATGCAGCAACAAAAGATACTCCTGCATGCATCGGCTATCCTGCACAACGGCGGGCTGATGTTGTTCCTTGGTGACAGTGGCGCAGGAAAATCGTCGTTGGTTGCCGAACTGTGCCGAAGGGGATATCGTTTTTTTTCCGATGATGTCTGTGTCCTTGATGACCACTCTCCTGAAGATCCTGAGGTACGCGCTTTTGCCTCCTATCCCATGATGAAACTCTGGCAAACGACCGTCGATGCCCTCGACGACGCCCTCTACAACACCAGCCACCGCATTTGGTCGGATACTGAAAAGTACGGACAGTTCTTCCACCATGAATTCATGACAAAGTCATACCCTGTAAAAAAGATATTTGTCCTCAACCCGGTGCATTCCGGGAGCGAAATAAGATACAGTTCGGATCCCGTCACCGGGGTCGAAGCATTTCATTGGTTGACACAACATACCTACAGGAAACAGTTCATCCATGAGATCAGCCTGCAGGCCAACCATCTGAAAGCGATCGGAAGGGTCGTGCAACAAGTCAGTATCGGCAAACTGTCAAGATCCCATGAGGCAAGCGACATCTCTTCGTTTGCAGACTTTGCGGAATGTCAGTTCAGGGAAGAATAGATCGTTATGTATCTGCTGCTGCTAATGAAAATACCCCGCCAGCGGCAGGGTATCAAAGATTTGTCGAGAAAGATCACCTTGGGAGGTCAATCCTGAAAAAGGCTCATAATGATTTGTTGGAAAGGGTTGAATTCTCCGCGGTACCGGGTGTAGGGCCCAAGGCCAGTATACTGAAGCGGGATATTTCGATCACTTCAGGAGTGGACCATGCTTTCTTTTCGGGTTGTTGTGGAAGCTCTAGGGTGAAAGACGCTTCAGGTGTTGATTGAGACCGTGAATTTTTCAAGATATGTGACTTTTAGAAAAATAAAGTTAAGTAAAAATAAAACCGGTCTGATCAAGCACCAAAATTTTCAGAATACATTATTATGTATCAGGCATGTTCATGCATCGTCAGGTACCGGATCAGTGACTGTAAGGAGAAGGACAAATTCGGGTAAAATCGTCCGTTCCATTGATTGCCCTGGTGGTCCGGGTCGAGCCGCTGATCGATCTTCTCGAAATCCAAGGCATTCAATAAACGTCCCTTGCGTTGATTTCTTATATCACTTAGCCATTTTCTGATATCCCCGGCCATCTTTCTGTTTTCTTCGAGGTAGAAAACACCTGCGGGGATGTTTTTATCCGTCCGCCATAGAATTTCATCGGGCACGATGCCTCCCATGCTTTTGCGATACAGATATCTTTCGGTATGAGGGTGTCCAATGACTGAGGAAGGCAGAGACAAGAAGAATGTAATCAGGCGGATATCCGCCAGAGGGTAACGAGGCTCGATCCTGTGCATGATGCCATAGAGTGCTTCACTTTGAAGGCGTCGTTGGGAATACATCCCTGAGGCGAGTTTCAAAAGATGCTGCTTATGTCCGGAAGTGACCCTGCCTGATCCTTCTACAGATCGTTCAAGTCGAAGGTCTATGCCCCTGTCAGACAGTAGGCTTTGCCTTGCCGGGGGGCGGTAATGGGTTTTCCGCCAGCGGTCGAGCAGAGGTGCCGGGATGCTCGCTTTCAGGAGTTGTTTGAAGGGAAGTCCGTATTTCCCCTTTTGCAGGCACACCTTCATGAACTCAAGGATCCTGCCCTCAGCTGGCAGGTCCATGAAATAATGCCGTCCCGGGTTGGTCACTACTTCGTCACCGAAAAATCCGGAGAGGCTCACCCTGATGCCTCTTTGCTCCATCCCCTTTCTGAAAGGTTCCAGCCAGAAAGCACTGATGATATCAACTCCGCTGTTGACGGCGATGTCGAGATCGAGTGATTCTGTGAAATGCCCTCGATCACTGCGAGAGACTTTTACGACATGCCGGATCCCACAGTGCCTTATGAGTGCATCAGCATATGCCTCTTCGTCTGCGAGGATCTTGACACCTTGCGCATCGGGCTCAACGACATTGGTGAACGTGTGCAAACGTTCTTTGTCACTCATCAACAATGCCGCAAATGCCGTCACGGCAGATGAATCAAGGCCGCCGCTCAATTCTGAAGCAATGGGAAAAACGGTGCGCAGCCTGCATCCAACGGCGCGTGACAGTTGTTCCCGGAACGCCTCTTCATATTCCCCGGCGGAAGAGAGCCGCAATAAAGGAGGAGGTTCGAGTGTCCAGTATCGACGTATGAGGATGCCGGCCTTGTTGATCCGCAGGCAATGGCCCGGCGGTAAATGACGGATATGAAGATGTGATGTTGAAGATGCGTCCGGGCGGAGATCCGCCATGATCCTGAGCATGAAATCCTCATCAGGCGTTGCATCCACAAAGGGATGTGCGAGGATGCCTTTTTTCTCGGAAGCAAATACAAAAAGCCCATCGTGCGAATAGTAAAAAAAAGGCCGTACACCCATGTGATCCCTGGCGCAAAAAAGTTCCTGCGAGCGTCCGTCCCAGATGGCGAAACTGAAATCCCCGATGATATGGGCAAGGCAGTCCTGCCCGAATTTCAAGTAGAGGCATATGATCAGCAGGCTGTCAGGAGAATCGTTGTGGACTTGCCTGAACGCTTTCAACAAAGACAGGATATCCTGCCGGTTATCGATCCTTGCATCTGCCGTGATCATGCAGCCATTCAGCTCCAATGGATTTTTCTCCAGGAGGGATTCAGGCGTGTTATGCAACATGAGGTGCCCAAGATAGACTTGATCGTCTTTCAGGGATCCTGTATCATCGGCTTGCCAATGGTTCATGGATGAAAGCATTGACATGCCATGGGGCTCCGACACGCCGGCCTTGTCAGAACAATACATGCCGAAGATGGTGCTCATGAGGAGTAGTCGGTTTGTTGATTCCCGGGATTTCGGATCTGGCCCTCCAGGGTTTTGAGCAGTCGTTCATTCAGAGATGACAGGAATCGCTTTTCAATATCCGGTACCTTGTCATTTTCAAGCAACGCCACGACGATCTGAAGTGCCCTGTAATCATCTTTCCGTTGTGCTGCCAGGAAAGCCCGGTCGTAATCCAGTTTCCATTCGTAAATATCATGCTCCAAAAAGAAAGTTCCTTTGTCATGATATGCTCTTTCACTTGCCATGTCAAGGATGCAAAGGGCTTCCTTCAGGTTTCCTTGTTTTCGGTGCAGCAGGGCATCGTAGTAATTGGCTTCCCATCTTGATGCATCGAGCAGGGTGGCCTTTGCGATAAAACCCCGGATGACAGTCGGATCCACTCCGGCCTGGATGGCACATCTTGCCGCAATGATCCATGACACATATCTTTTACCTGTTCCGGCCTCGTCGCAATCTCCGACCTTCCCCAGGCAGGCAATGGCAGAGGACCAATCTCCCGCATTTTCATATGCCAATCCCAACTGCAGAAAGCGGTGTGCCATCGATTTATCAACAGTCTTCCCTTCGAGTTCAGACGCCAGGGTGGTTGCATCAGCGCGGGCTTTTTCCGCACCATTGGCAAAAGCGTGCGACTTTGCGCCCTGGAATTCATGGGATCGGATGGATACCGACTTTGAGAATTCAAAAGGGTGATGGATATCCTCATTCTCGAGTACATTATGGATCCGACCGACCCATTGCCAGGTTTGCCCTTCCAGCCAGGGGAGGAAGACCCTTGCAACGGATGTGCGACCCGAGCGGACATATGCCAGATAAGTCACCCCATTTTTCAAGGCAGGTTTCCAGCCGGGATCTGCCACCAAAAGCTCCTCGTCGGCATCCAGGATCATCACCCGGTCACAGGTATGCCGACCCTCACGCCGTGCCTGGAGGACGTCGTGCAAGGCGAGGTTTCGGTTGTGCGAAAAATCCTTCCAGGGGTGGCTCGTCACCATACCCGGGATCGCATACTGTGCACTGAGGGAAGCGATGGTCGCCAGGGTGTCATCTGTCGAGCCGGTATCGGAGATCACGAAAAAGTCGATGGCCCCCCGGAGCGAGGCAAAAAGCCTTGGCAGCCTGAGGGCTTCGTTCTTCACGATCATGTTAAGGCAGATACCCATCCGGATCAGGTTTGTAAGACATCGAAACTATGAATAAAAAGAATGAATGGTATAGTGTTCGCTTTGTGCCCCACCACAAACGATCCTATCGTAGGAACGCAACCACGCATGGCCTTCGAAGCCACCCGCATCGTTCTTTCGAAAACCCACATAGATGGTCCCAGGAAGGCCTTTTCTGCTCAGCAGTATCTTTCCCGTGAGTGCCTGCGTATAGCATTCATTCTTCCATGGTGTGTATTTCGCGCAAATTTGAAGTGCCGCCTGCAGGGATCTCCTGAATTCGATCGATCCCGGGTCAGGCTCATTCGGACTATCGACACCCGGCCCCCCCTTCCATGCGAGGATCTTTGAGAATGGGAGAAAGACGAGTGTGAATCGCACTGCGGCAGACAAAAAGAATGCACGTATGAAAAGGATTTTCACTTCTCCGCCAGCGTTGCGGAATGACCTGAGCTTTGAAAGCAGTCTCATTGGTGTGTGATCAGGGATCGATGTGGATGAGATCGAGTGCGGCGATCTTTTTGAGGTATTCGATCGTCTCCTTTTGACAGGTTTCGGCATCGACTTCAAAGGATCCGGCGAGTCGACCGACCAACTCACTAACGGAAATGGGTAGACTAAGATTTTCCCAGATGGATGCACCGACGGTGTTGAGTCCCAGGTAATCACCGGTCTCCATATTGAGGAGAATGAGTTCATCCCCTACTTTATTGGCAAGATGTTGTGTTTCGATCCTTGAGATGACGGATGTGATCTGTATTTCCATTTGAATTCGGAGTTGAGGGATGTCAGATGTATGTTCCTTTTACCAGGTGATTCCTGACATATTCAGTGATACCTTCTTCCAGTGAATGAAAGGGTGCGTCGTACCCTGCGGATATCAGTTTATCCATCAAGGCCTCTGTGAAGTACTGGTATCTGCTGCGGATATCCCCGGGCATATCGATGAAACGGATATCGGGCTGCATATCGAGTGCCTTGAATGTGGCTAATGCGAGGTCTTCAAAGGGTCTGGCCTTTCCTGTGCCAAGGTTGTAGATGCCCGATGGCGGCAGGTGGGCGGTGAGCCATTGACATACGGCGATCACATCTTTGACATAGATGAAATCCCTCAGTTGTTGACCGTCCTTGTAATCAGGATGATGTGATCGGAACAGGTTCACGTATCCTCTTTCCCGTATCTGGTTGACTGCATGGAAGATCACACTGGCCATCCGACCCTTATGGTATTCATTGGGGCCGTACACATTGAAGAATTTGAGGCCATACCAATGCGGAGGCGTATCGAGTTGCTGCAAGGCCCATTTGTCGAACTCATTTTTGGAGATGCCGTAGGGGTTGAGTGGTTCGAGTGCGTTGATGAGCCGGTGATCATCATCATAGCCTTTACTACCATCTCCGTAGGTCGCTGCGGAGGATGCATAGACCAGCGGGACATCATGCCGGGTGCAGTAAGCCCAGATATTTTTGGAGTATTCAAGGTTCAATCGCTCGTGGACGCTGTAATCGAATTCGGTGGTATCGGTGCGTGCGCCAAGATGATACACAAGATCAATGACCGGTTGTTCCGTTTCCAGCCAGGAGAAAAGTTCGTCCCTTTCCACTTTGATGGCGCAGTGTTTGCCTTCAAGGTTCGGGATCTTATCCAACCGCGAGAATTCATCCACCAGGATAAGGTGATGACGATCCTTGCTGTTCAGGAATCCCACAAGGCAACTGCCGATGAATCCAGCGGCCCCGGTGATCATGATATGTTGCATGGGATGAATTGTATGGGTTGTTGACTTCAAAAGTAGTGCATCCCGATGCGACAGTCAAAAGAGAGGTCAATCAAATGCCCCTATATGTAATCGCTGAACGGATCCTTTTAAACCATTGTAAGATCCGTTGTGGTCCATCCAGCTTGACATCCGTCATGGGGTGGGTGAAGAGCAGTCCTCTTCTGAGCATTTTATTTGTGAGAAAGCTGCTTGAGAATCGCCATTTACGTAAGCGGGCGGATGCCGAGAACCAGATAAAGGAACTCAGGTACGAGTATGGGATGGAAGGATGCTGTTCCGAATCGATAGCCGCCACCGAGCATGCGTTCCGCTGGGTGATGGTAGCATACAACCTGATGAGCCTGTTCAAACAGTGGGTCATGGGCGGGAAATCATATCCGAGTCTGGCTACCGTTAGATTCAAATGCATTGCATTAAGAATCTACATCGTGCACAGAGGCCGTGCCATTATCCTGAAAATCGCAGCCAAAGACCGAAAACGTGACTATATAGACGAGCTATTCGTCAAGCAGGGCAGTTATAAATCAGTCCAGGCTAATTTATAAAACATAATCTGGGTTAATTGCTATTATTGCGGGATGAAAGTCAGTGGCTTCACTTTTATCCGGAACGCGCTGGTATATGATTACCCTGTGACGGAATCGATCCGCTCCATCCTGCCGCTTTGTGATGAAATGGTGGTCGCTATCGGACAGTCTGAGGATGATACCCTAGGGCTGATCCGATCGATTGATTCGGACAAGATCAGGATTCTTGAAACAACCTGGGAGGATTTCAGCACGGTTGGTAGTGCCGTGCTGGCCATGGAGACAGACAAGGCCTTCAGAGCGATCTCTGCGGAGGCTGACTGGGCCTTTTACATCCAGGCGGATGAGGTATTGCATGAGGGGTACCAGGCATCCGTGCGGGCTGCTATGACCCAATATAAGGATGATAAAAGCGTACAGGGATTGTTGTTCGATTTTTTTCATTTTTACGGCTCCTACAATCATGTAGGAATTTCCAACAAATGGTATAAGAAGGAGATCCGGATCATCCGGAATGACCCCTCAATCTATTCTTACCGGGATGCGCAGGGATTTCGCAGGGGCCATGATGAGAAGCTGTTCGTCCGTCCGGTGGATGCCGCTATGTATCATTACGGTTGGGTCAGGGAGCCCCATGCCATGCAGCGCAAACTTTCGACCTATGGGAAGCGCTGGGAGGGGGGAGATCCGGGTGCAGAGAGGAAAATGGGTGTGGAGGCTTTTGAATATGAAAAACACATCACCCGGCTGGCGCGATTTGAAGGTACCCACCCTGCTGTCATGAAAGAACGGATCGAACGGCTGAATTGGACATTCGAGAGTGATATCTCGTTCCGGAAGATCAGTTTGAAGGATCATGCCAAGAACATCCTAGCTGCAATCGGTATCGATACCAATTTCATGAATTACCGGCTCATGAAATAATCAAGGTAAAGCAATCACGAAAAAAAAACAATGAAGGATCCTATCACAAACGTCTACACACCGGCCGCCTGGGAAGAAGTGAACTGTCCGGTATGCAACAGATCAGCCTACACCGTGTATGAAAAATTCGGTAGTGAACTGCAGTATCGATTCGTCAGATGCCGCCATTGTTCTCTGATCTATTCTTCTCCCAGGCCGCGGTATGACCAGGATTTTATCGATAGTTGTTATGCCTCCTACTATCAATATTCGGCTACTGTCACGGTCGCGGACCTGCACAAAATAAAGGAGTCTTCATTACATACCTTTGAGAAGGAAATGGCTCAGCTTCTTCAATTTGATAAAAAGCGGACCGCCGTCCTGGATATCGGCAGTGGGATGGGTACCTTCCTGCTGGCGGCCAAACCGCATTATAAGCAATTGCTTGGTCTGGATGTTTCGGAGCAGATGGCCGAGTTTGTCCGCAGCGAAGTAGGCGTACCCGTTTTGATCGAACAGTTCCAGGATCACCGGCCTGCCCTGAATTATTCGCTCATCCACATGAGTCATGTGATAGAACATGTGCCCAATCCAAATGAATGGCTGCAGCATGCAGCAGAGGTGCTGGACGAAGGCGGGATCCTGGTCATCAACGTGCCGAACAAACTTTCCCTTTCCAATCAGGTGAAACACTGGTTGTATAAACTGGGCCTGAAAAAACAGTTTTCCAACGCCTGGAACGATCCCACCCGGACACCCGATCATCTCTATGAGCCGACCGTCAATAGTTTCAGACAACTGATCCGACAGAATGGATTCCGCATCCTGGATCATTATTCCTATAGCCGGAAGGATCCAGCCGCCAATGCAGGCCTATGGTCCCGTTTTTTTAACCGCACGCTGAAACTGGGCAGCAACCTGACATTCATTACGACAAGGGTATAATTCCTTTCTACACGTGGAAGGCATGATATCTTGATATCCGCCGGGATTGGGTAAAAGGTATGGTCTATTTTCGACCCTTACTCATCACCCCAAAAATGTGAAGAATCGGATCGTTTACAATAAGAATGGATCATACCCTCGACAATGTTGATCGGTCATGCTGTGTGATAGGATGACATAAAGCGTTCGATGGCCGTGTCGTAGGTGGATTTCCAGTCTGTTATGCTACCCCAGCTGACACCTTCGATGACAATGTCACTTGCCCTGACGGTACCTATCCTTGTGCAGGGCAATCCGTCTTCAGAAACCATCAATTCAAATGCGGCGATATCTTCCGGTGCAACAGAAACCACCACCCTACTCTGTGACTCCCCGAACCAGAAGGCATCCGTTCTTCCCGTGGGTGTCGTCATGTTGGCTTCGAAGCCCATGTCACGGGGCATGGCGGATTCCAGGAGTGTCACGAACAATCCGCCCTCACTGATATCATGGGCAGAGGTGATGGTTCGCGAGGAGATCAGGCGACCAACGGTGGCCTGTAACCGACATTCAGCATCGAGTTCGAAATGCGGTGCAGGGGAGAATTCCACGCCACGGATCTTATGGAGGTATTCTGAGGAGCAGATATCGTCCGTCACTTCCCCGAGGAGGAAGATGGCATCACCGGCATGTTTGAAATCAAGGGTCATTTTATCATCGATATCTTCCAGCAGTCCCACCATACCGATGGTCGGTGTCGGGTAGACTGCCCCGTCGGGGTTCTGGTTGTAGAAACTCACGTTTCCCCCTGTCACCGGGGTGTTGAATTTCAGGCAAGCTTCTCCCATACCGCGGATGGAATGAACGAACTGGTAATATACTTCCGGGTCGTAGGGATTTCCGAAGTTCAGGCAGTTGGTCACCCCCAGGGGGATTCCGCCGCTGCATACGATATTTCTGGCAGCCTCGCTCACGGCGATCATGCACCCTTTATAAGGGTCGGCGTAGACATAACGGCTATTGCAGTCGGTGGTCATGGCAAGGGCCTTACGGGTTCCCTTGACCCATACCACAGGTGCATCGCTGGGTGCGTTGGTGGAGGTATTGGCGGTCCCGACCATGCTGTCATACTGGTGGTAGATCCAACGTTTGCTGGCGATGTTCGGGATGCTGACCAGCTTCAAGGCCACTTCACGGAGGTCTGCCGGCTGGGGTACATCTTCCTGAGAGAAGTTCCGGATTTTTTCAAAATAAGCCGGTTCCCGGTATTCCCTTTCATAGACAGGGGCACCGCCGCCAAGCACGAGGCTTTCAGCGGGTAGGACGGCTTCTTCGATGCCGTTCATGGAGAATCGCAGCATGCCGTCATCGGTCACTTCTCCGATTTCGGAGCAGGGAAGATCCCACTTTTCAAAAATACCCAACACTTCCGCCTCCCGTCCTTTCTTAACGACCATCAGCATGCGTTCCTGGCTCTCGCTCAGCAGGAGTTCCCATGCTTTCATATGCTGTTGGCGTTTGGGTACTTTGTCGAGATCTATGCGCATGCCGACCCCGCCCTTTGCGCTGGTTTCGGCAGTGGAACAGATGATGCCTGCGGCGCCCATATCCTGCATACCGATCAGTGCATCGGTGGGAATGACTTCAAGGCAAGCTTCCAGAAGTTTCTTTTCCTGGAAGGGATCACCGACCTGAACGGAGGGAAGATCCTGAATGCTGTCTGCGGTGATATCCGCGGATGCGAAAGAAGCTCCACCTATACCATCCTTACCTGTGGCTGACCCCACGATGAATACCGGATTCCCCGTACCCAGGGCCGTTGCGCTGATCGTTTTACCGACCTCCACGATGCCCACACTCATGGCATTCACCAGGGGATTTGTATGGTAGCATGACTCGAAGTAGATCTCTCCACCGACGGTCGGCACACCGAAGCAGTTGCCATAGTGACCGATGCCATGCACGACACCGCTGAGCAGGTGTTGGGTCTTTTGGTCTGACAGATTGCCGAAACGGAGGGAGTTCAGGGATGCGATCGGCCTGGCCCCCATGGTGAATATATCCCTGTGGATGCCCCCGACGCCGGTGGCGGCACCCTGAAAGGGTTCGATGGCGGAAGGATGGTTATGTGATTCGATCTTAAATACCACACCGAGACCATCGCCGATATCCACCAAACCCGCATTTTCATCACCGGCTTTGACGAGCAGTTTTTCTCCATCGCGGGGGAGTGTCTTCAACCATCGAATGGAATTCTTATAGCTACAGTGCTCGCTCCACATCACGGAATAGGCAGCCAATTCCGCAAAGTTGGGGGTTCTCCCGAGGATCGAACGTATCTGGTCAAATTCATCTGCTGTCAGGCCCAGTTGCCGGGCGGTCTCCAGTGTCGTCTCCATGTTCATTATTGATGCGGCAAATGTACAGGTCAGAACCGGAAGTATGAAAAGTCTTGCGAAGGATGCTGAGAAACGCCCGTTCGAGAGACATTTCGAAAATGTACGGTCCGCTTTTCAAAGGGTGTCATGCCATAAAAAGTCACTGTCAGGTAGATTGGAAAATATATTAAAAATATAAATATATATCTCAGCACCTGCATTTTTACCCATTTTTTGCTTTAAATATCAGATTTATGAACATTTTATCGACATAATACGCAAGTTTATCGAATTGAAAGAAAAAAATATTTCATTTTCGGCTTAAAAATGCTGACTTTTGTTAGACAAAATCATAGATATATGCAATCACTCCGTTTCAAAGCCATTGACAACCTCACAGCGGGGAACAATGATGTGAATGTGGAAGCTGCCGGTAAGATCACTGACATGTTCGGGGAGCACGTCTTCACGATGAAGACTGCCAGGGGCTTTCTCAGTGATGAGGCGTACAAGAGCCTCACGGGATCGACCAAATCAGGCCATAAGATCGACAGGAATATGGCTAACCAGATAGCTGCGGGCATGCGCCAGTGGGCAGAGACCAAAGGCGTCACACACTACACGCACTGGTTTCAGCCGCTTACGGGTTCATCAGCGGAAAAACATGATTCTTTTTTCACCTTGAAGGGAGATGGCACACCGCTGGAGGTTTTCGACGGAGATGCCTTGGTGCAGCAGGAGCCTGATGCCTCATCTTTCCCCAGCGGTGGGTTGCGTGCCACATTCGAGGCACGTGGTTACACGGCATGGGACCCGACCTCCCCTGCATTCATCATGCACATAGGACAGGGGAAGACGCTTTGCATACCTACTATTTTCGTTTCATACACCGGCGAGTCACTTGACTATAAAGCACCATTGATCAAATCGATCGAGTCATTGAATAAGGCTGCGTTGGATGTGTGTCATTATTTTGACCGGAATGTCGGCAAGGTATATGCCACCCTCGGATGGGAGCAGGAATATTTCGTGATTGACGAGGGACTTGCGAATGCGCGTCCTGACCTTGTGATGACCGGTCGTACGGTCTTCGGTCATTCCCCTGCTAAAGGGCAGCAGATGGAAGATCACTACTTCGGTGCCATCCCTGAGCGGGTATACGCCTTCATGCGGGATTTCGAGTTTGAGTCGTACCGCCTGGGCATCCCCCTTCGTACGCGCCACAACGAGGTTGCGCCGGCACAGTTCGAGTGTGCCCCAATTTTCGAGGAATTGAACCTTGCCGTGGATCACAACACGCTCCTGATGGATGTCATGAGTCGTGTGGCAAAGCGCCACAAGCTCAAAGTCCTGTTGCATGAGAAGCCCTTCGCCGGGATCAACGGCAGCGGCAAGCACAATAACTGGAGCATGGCCACCGATACCGGCATCAACCTTCTTGCTCCGGGCCGAACACCAAAAACAAACCTGATGTTCCTGGCTTTCTTCGTGAACACGATCAAGGCTGTGCATGACCATGCAGATCTGATGCGTGCAGCCATCGCGTCGGCTGGCAATGACCATCGGCTCGGGGCCAACGAAGCTCCCCCGGCGATCATCTCCGCCTATATAGGCCACTACCTGATCAAGGTGCTGGAAGAAGTCGAAAGCCGCGTGGGAGATAAGTTCGACGAGCAAGATGAGGTGATGTTGAAGCTCGACATCCACAAAAGCATACCGGAATTGCTGCTGGACAATACAGACCGCAACCGTACATCGCCTTTCGCATTCACCGGCAATAAATTCGAGTTCAGGGCGGTGGGATCATCAGCCAATTGTGCCAATGGTATGGCGGTACTCAACACCATCATGGCCGAGACACTCAGTAATTTCAAGAAGGAAGTTGATGCGCACATTGAAAAAGGCGACAAGAAGGAAGTAGCGATCATGCAGGTGATCAAACAATACATCAAAGACAGTAAAAAGGTACTATTCGAAGGTGATGGTTATAGTGAAGACTGGCAGATAGAAGCTGCCAAGCGCGGTCTGCCAAACCTGAAAACGACCCCTGTCGCGCTCGACCCGATGATCACGGAGAAAGCCAAGAAGCTTTTCGCAAAGCACAATGTATACACCCATTCCGAACTGGAAGCCCGCCATGAGATAGAGCTGGAGAAATACATCAAGATCGTGCAGATAGAAGGACGTGTGATCGGAGATCTCGCCGGCAACCACATCCTGCCCGCCGCTATCCGCTACCAGAATGTACTGATCAAAAATATCAAAGGACTGAAGGAGCTGGGCATCGCCGAAAGTTCATACTCGGCACAGTTGAGCATCCTCATGGAGATCTCCGAACATATCAATAAGGTACAGATCCTTACGCACGAAATGACCGAAGCGCGGAAGACTTCCAATGCGATATCTGACACTCGTGAGAAAGCCATCGCATATTGCGATATCGTGAAGCCTTACTTCGATGAGATCCGTTACCATGTCGATAAGCTCGAACTTCTGGTGGATGACTCTGAATGGGAATTACCGAAATACAGGGAGTTATTGTTCCTGAGATAAGGCAGGGATCATTTTATAAAACCAAAACGAAACCCGTGTCATTCATTTGACACGGGTTTCGTTCATACGGATCTCCATGTTTATTGAGTCAGCAGTTGGGGTGACTGAAGATCATCAATGTCAGGGCGAAAATAAAATCAGGAGCCCCATGCCAAAGTAATGACATGGGGCTCCTGATTTTATATATTCGCCAGGGCTTCTTAGATCATCTTGAATGAGTCCATGAATTTTGTGGTGAAGTTACCACTTCTGAAATCCTCGTGTTTCATGAGTTGCTGATGGAAAGGGATGGTGGTTTTCACACCCTCGATGACATATTCGCTCAGTGCCCGACTCATGGTATTGATGGCCTCATCGCGTGTGCGTGCGACCGCTATGATCTTTGCGATCATGGAATCATAATAGGGCGGGATGGTATATCCGGCGTACACATGTGAATCCACCCGTATCCCATGGCCTCCGGGTTGATGCAGTACGGTGATGCGTCCGGGGCAGGGACGGAAGTCCATATAAGGATCCTCCGCATTGATCCGGCACTCGATGGCGTGCATGGACGGGTAATAGTTGATGCCGGATATGGGATCACCTGATGCTATCTTTATCTGTTCTTTTATCAGATCGAAATTCGTCACTTCTTCTGTCACACAATGTTCAACCTGGATGCGGGTGTTCATCTCCATGAAATAGAAGTTCCGGTGTTTATCAACCAGGAATTCAATGGTACCGACACTTTCGTAGTTGATCGCTGCAGCAGCTTTCACGGCAGCTGCCCCCATACGTTCGCGCAGGTCGTCGGTCATAAAGGGAGAAGGTGATTCCTCCACCAGTTTTTGGTGACGTCGTTGGATGGAGCAGTCACGTTCACTCAGGTGACACACGGTTCCGTATCGATCACCGGCGATCTGTATTTCTATATGTCTTGGTTCTTCCACGAACTTCTCGAGGTAGAGTCCGTCGTTCTTGAAGGAAGCCGCGGCTTCTGCTTTGGCATTATCAAAGGCGCGTTCCATTTCGGATTCTTCCCAGACTACCCGCATCCCTTTACCACCACCGCCAGCGGTGGCTTTCAGGATCACGGGATAGCCGATATCCTTTGCCAGCCCTTTTGCCTGGTCGATGCTTTCAAGCAATCCTTCACTGCCCGGAACCACTGGAACGCCGGCACGGATCATTGTTTCCTTTGCGGTGATCTTATCGCCCATCGACTTGATCTGATCGGGTAATGGACCGATGAATTTAATACCGGATTCGCCACAGATCTCAGAAAATCGTGCATTTTCAGCCAGAAAACCATAACCCGGATGGATCGCGTCAGCATTCGTAATTTCCGCTGCGGCCATCAGGTGAGGGATATTCAGGTAGGAATCACTGCTGGAGGGTCTGCCAATACACACCGCCTCATCTGCGAACTTCACATGCAGGCTGTCCTTATCTGCGGTGGAATAAACCGCCACGGTCTTTATGCCCATCTCCCGGCAGGTACGGATGACCCGGAGCGCGATCTCGCCGCGATTGGCGATGAGTATTTTCTTAAAGTTGATCTTCGATTCTTTTGTCATGTGATTTCAATTGAGCGAAACCGCCCTGACGTGGACGGATGATGTTGGCGAGAAAGAAACCTGACGGAACATCATGATGGGTCCACTAAGAACAGCGGTTGATCATATTCCACAGGTGTGGCATCTTCCACGAGGATCTTTACGATCTTGCCGGAGACTTCGCTCTCGATCTCATTGAAAAGTTTCATTGCCTCGATGATGCATAGGACCTTGCCGACGGATATGTCATCACCGACATCCGCCAACAGTGGCTTGTCAGGCGATGATTTCCGGTAGAAGGTGCCTATCATGGGACTTTTTATGACCAGCAGGTTATCTTCTTTCAAAGAGGCCGCGGGTTTTTCAACCGGTTCCGGGGTGGATACTGCAGGCTGAGAAACCGCCGCAGGCATCATCTGCATGACCTGGGGCATGGATGACATGGAAACGACTTTATCCTCTTTTTGCTTTATGATAAGCTTGAAATCATTGTGCTCGATATTGAGTTCACCGATGTTGGACTTATTGATCAGTTTTATCAGATCCTGAATTTCCTTGATGTCCATATGAAGGTTTTTATTTATGGATATGGTCCCGATTGGTTTGGGGGGCTAAGGTAGTAATCTTTACTTGAAATAAAATCGGCATTTTCGAAGCTTAAAAGCACAAAAAAAGGGGAAAAGACAAGCTTTTCACCCTTTTTATGGTAAAAATGTTTTTTACTCCTTTACCCTTTCCAGATAATCTCCTGTCTTGGTATTCACCCGGATCACATCTCCTTCATTCACGAATAGAGGAACCATGACGGTGGCGCCGGTCTCTATGGTGGCTGCTTTCAGGGTACGCGTGGCCGTATCACCCCTCATTCCGGGTTCAGAATAAGTAATTCTTGTCACGATCTTATCTGGTAGTTCCACGCTCATGGGCAGCTCCGTCTCGGTATTGAAGAGTATCGTCACCTCCTGACCATCTTTGAGGAACTGGGGTGCATCGATCAGGTTTTCATTGACGATGACCTGCTCGAACGTTTCGTTGTCCATGAAATTATAGCCCATATCGTCTTTGTAGAGAAACTGGTAGTCTTTACGCTCTACACGCACGGGATAGATGGTATCGCCTGAATTCCAGGTCTTTTCAATGGTCCGATTATTATCCACACCTTTGAGTTTCGCCCAGACTTTCGCAGCGGCCCTGGCTGTTTTATTCTCGCCGAATTCTACGACGGAATAGAGGCTTCCATCCAGTTTTATGATCAGGCCCCTGCTGATGTCTGATGTATTTGCCATAAAAATTTAAGATTGGTAATTCGTAAATAGTGAGTGGTCATTTGAATGATCATCGACCGGCGCGAAAATAAGGTAAAAACCGGTGGGCGACCAAATTTGACGATTCGAAGTTACTTTTGTCATGTAATTCATTCATATATGAGGATCGTCACACTTATTTTATCGGTCATTTGTTCATTTGAAAGTGTACAGGCACAACAGGATACCCTTCCACCCTATCTGAAGTCGCAGATGGTCCCTGCTTTCCGGATTTTACTATCCGACAGTTCAACCCTTTTCACACAGCGGAACCTGGAAGCCGGAAAGCCTGTGATGTTCATGCTCTTCAACCCAGACTGCGAACATTGTCAGTTACAGACCCGGTCCATTACATCCCGGATAAAGGAACTTGGGGACCTGCGGATCATCATGACCACATACCGTCCGATCGACAAGATCAGGAGTTTCCGCCAGGTTTTTCAATTGGATCAATACCCCACCATTGTGACCGGCAGGGATACCGATTATTTTTTCGCCCCATTTTTCAGGGTGAAATCCATTCCATTCATGGCGATATACGGAAGGGACCGGAGACTCATCAGTGTCCATGAAGGCAATGGCAATATGGAGCGCATCAAAGAGGCGCTTAAAAAGGCCGGATAATTGTAGCAAAATCAAGTGATATCTGCGGGGATGCTGTTCGGGATCTTTTAAATTTTTTGCATCTGCATAGGCCATGGCATACCTTTGCGCGGCGATCAATAAGCCTTTTTTGGTAACACAGATCGCATCCGTTTTCAAACCAATTAAATCCCCATAGACATGAAAGTCACTGTAGTAGGAGCCGGTGCCGTGGGCGCCACTTGTGCTGACAACATCGCCCGTTCGGCCGTTTGTCAGGAACTCGTTTTACTGGATATCAAAGAGGGCCTGGCAGAAGGCAAAGCCCAGGACATGATGCAGACTGCGGCTTTACTGGGTTTCGACACCCGCATCACCGGAAGCACGAACGACTATGCGAAAACCGCCGGCAGTGATGTGGTGGTGATCACTTCAGGCATTCCGCGCAAGCCTGGCATGACCAGGGAAGAACTGATCGGAACGAACGCCGGCATTGTAAGGGGCGTTTGCGAGCAATTGCTGAAGCATTCTCCGGAAGCCATCGTCATCGTCATCAGTAACCCGATGGATACGATGACCTATCTGGCACTACAGTCAACAGGACTTCCCAAACACCGGATCATCGGCATGGGAGGAACACTTGATAGCAGCCGATTCAAATATCAACTCAGCCAGCATCTTGGGTGCAGTCCATCAGACCTTAATGCCATTGTCATAGGCGGACATGGGGATACGACGATGATCCCGATGATCAACCATGCGACATGGAACAGCATTCCCGTGACGGATTTCCTGACAGCGGATCAGCAGCAGCAGATCG
This sequence comes from Chitinophagaceae bacterium, assembly GCA_044361845.1. Lineage (GTDB taxonomy): Bacteria > Bacteroidota > Bacteroidia > Chitinophagales > Chitinophagaceae > Pollutibacter. The sequence goes on from JBIKIB010000016.1 coordinate 18,623, forward strand.
TGACAGACACAATGGTAGGAGGTGCAACCCTCACCAAGCTCATCGGCACATCCGCGTGGTATGCGCCAGGAGCTGCCGGGTCTGCCCTCGTCGCAAGCATCCTGCGTGATGAGAAGAAGCTTTTTACCTGCTGCGTCAGCCTCGAAGGGGAATACGGACAGGAGGATATATGCCTTGGTGTACCCGTCGTCATCGGTCGGAATGGTTGGGAGAAGATCCTCGACATGCAACTCAACGAAGACGAGAAAGCGCTGTTCGCAAAAAGTGCTGAAGCCGTCAGGTCAATGAATGAAGTACTGAAGACTTTGTGATCTGAAGGTAGTGCTGCTATCGGGTTGATCAGGGACTGAAAATTCGGCAGAGAGATCGTCACTAAGGGATCAGGGTCCATGTAGGCGACCGAACAAAACAGTCCCTCATCGATTGGCAGCTGCGGCTATCGCGTCCAGATCCATCTTGTTCATACAATCAAAATGCCCTTTGGGGCATTTTTTTGTGCCGTAGTTCGAGCAAGGCTGGCAGGACAGCCGGGGTACCAGAAAGTTCAAATGGCGTGCCGGATGGGCCGATCCGTAGAAAGGTTCCACCTGGAGTTTTGGGGAGGTGGCTCCCCAGATCGCAAGCACCGGTTTTTGGAAAGCACAGGCTATGTATTGCATGCCCGTATCGTGTGAGATCACAAGCCGTGCATCCCTGACCAGTAGGGCAGACTGGTGGAGGCTGCATTTGCCGCATGCATTAACGACCCGGCCAGGTAGGGCATGACCGATCGCATCACCGACAAGAACATCTTCAGGGCCACCCACGATCACGACCGGGCCCTTGAGCCGCTGGCAGAGTTGTATGAGCCTGGCGACCGGCAGCTTCTTCGTGTCAAAGGACGCCCCGATGCAAAGAGCGATATAACGGCCATGGATACCTGCAGGAATGAGTCCTGCGGGGATCGTCACTCCATCAGGCAGGAAATGATCCAGTCCTTTCCCGTCATCCATCACACCCAAATTGGCGACCGCGTCGATGGACCTTTGGGAGATGTGTCGATCAGGCATACGATCGATGCCCCATCGGGTCAGCAGCAGTTTTTGTATGCTCAGTTTCCGGTATGAAAGTGTGGGTTTTCTGAGCCTGAATCGGAGGATGAGGGTCCGCAGGTTCTTGTGCAGATCGATGATCATATCAAAATGCTCCTTCTTCAATTCCTTCACCAGTTTGCCAAGGTCCCCGTCATAATAGTGAAATCTGTCGATATGAGGATTGGCTTCTGAGACGGCCTTGAATGCCGACTTGGTGAGAAAATGGACGATGGCACCGGGGTACTGCAATTTTAGGCATCGAATGGCCGGGGTGGCAAGCACGATATCACCTATGGAAGATAAACGGATGACGAGGAATTTCATCTGTCGGGGTTTCTTGTCAGGTGGATTCTGTGACTATGGAAGCATTTCTTCTCCTTCCAGGAAGTTTAGGTCCTTATGGAACGTCTCTTCTGTGAACATGGCTGCGACGACCGCGATGGCCATGACGATGACACCTGTGACGATGGCGCTGCCGAGGATGGTCCACTGCAAAGTTCCCTGGAACAGGCTCAGGAACATGTAATTGATCACGGGCAGTGCCCCACGCACCATGTTGGGAATGGTTGTGGCTGCGGTGGCCCTTAGGTTCGTACCGAACTGTTCGGCGCCCATCGTGACGAATATCGCCCAGAATCCGGTACTGAAACCGAGCATCAAACAAGCAAGATACATGGATGAATCGTTGTTATTCCATGGCGAGAAAAAGAAGATCATGGACAGCACGCTGAGACCATAGAAGAGGAATAGTGCTTTTTTCCGGCTTTGGAAGTATTGGCTGATAAATCCTATGAGGATATCACCTGTTGCGATGCCGACATAACCGAACATGATGGATCGTCCGGAATCGATCAGGTTTTGCCCGTAGAGGGCGCCTGCGAATCTATCGCTGTAGTTCACCAGGATACCGATCACGTACCATGTGGGCAGTCCAATCAGGATGGCCAGTGCATATTTCCTGAATCGTTTCCTGTTATTAAAGAACATCAGGATATTCCCCTGAGACACTTTTTTATTTTTTATTTCACTGAACATCCCGCTTTCAGCAACACTGATCCTGAGGAGCAGAAGCATGATGCCCAGCACACCACCTATCTTGTAGCACAGGCGCCAACCGCCTTCCAGGACTCCTTCGAAACCGAGGAAGCTATAGGGCATCTGCCATCCATCTGTGGCTTTGTAGACAAAATAAGCGAATACGGCACCGAAGAGTCCGACCCCTGCTACGAGGGAGGTTCCGATGCCTCTTTTATTTTTTGGCAGAAGTTCACTGACCAGTGTGATGCCAGCTCCCAGTTCCCCTGCGAGGCCGATTCCTGCGGCAAAGCGTGCCCATGCGTATTGTTCGACCGTCTGCACATATCCGGTCAGGAAATTGGCGACGGAGTAGAGCATGATCGATCCGAAGAGCACGCTCAGTCGGCCCTTACGATCGCCCATGATGCCCCAGACGACGCCACCTATGAGTAGTCCGATCATCTGCCGGTCGATGATTTTCGCACTCGCCATGATCATCTGTACATCCGTGACGCCGATATCAACAAGGCTCGGTTTCCTGACGATGGTGAAAAGCAGAAGGTCGTAAATATCCACGAAATAGCCCAATGCAGCCACTAAAACGGCAAGTCTGAAGATGGATTGATTCTCCTTTTGCATATGGCGGGGCTATTTATCGATTTCCAGGGTTGTGCATCAGGCTTTCTTTTTCCCGCTGCTCATGACTTTCATGATGACCGGTGCGGTGGTGACGAGGACGATGATGATCACGATGACTTCAAGATGTTCCTTGATATCAAAGTTATATCGGCTGAGGAAGAACTTATAGAGGTAGTGTCCTGCGATGAGCATGGACATCACCCAGGATACGCATCCCACTATGTTGTAGAACATGAATTTCTTACGATCCATTTGAACGATGCCCGCCACGATCGGTGCGAAAGTGCGTATGAACGGCAGGAATCTCGCGAAGATGATGGCGCCTCCGCCATGCTTGTCGTAAAACTCTTTGGCGGCGAAGAGGTGTTTCTTCTTGAAGAAAAAAGTATCCTCGCGCTTGAAGAGGTATGGGCCGCTCTTTGCCCCGAACCAGTAGCCAACCGTGTTACCGACCACTCCCGAGATGATGACGAGGGTTGCGATGACCATCAGGTTAAGGAAGTCGCTACCGGTATTGAAGACTTCTGCGGACAGTTCATTGCTGTAGATGCCTGCCACGAAGAGCAGGGAATCCCCGGGAAGGAAGAACCCGGCGAAGAGTCCGGTCTCTGCAAAGACGATGAACAGCAAAAGCCAGAGGCCACCATGCTCGATGTAAAATTCAGGATTCAAAAGATCCGTCCAGACAAATTCCAATAATTCAAACATATTCTTTCTTTTTTCTCACAAAATCCGTCAATAGCATTTTATGCATCCACACTTTCCAATGGCAGGGTCAATTCATTCTCCCATTTGCTCACTGCAGTTGTGGCCAGTGCGTTACCGATCACGTTTGTCATAGACCTGAACATATCGCAGAAGTGGTCTATCGGGAGGATCAGGGCGATGCCTTCGGGTGGAATGTTGAACATCGCGCAGGTTGCGGTCACGACTACGAGGGATGCCCTGGGTACGCCGGCAATGCCCTTGCTGGTGAGCATGAGCACGAGCAGCATGGTCATTTGTTCACCTAATCCGAGCGGCACGTTGTAGACCTGTGCGATGAAGATGCTTGCGAAGGTCATGTACATCATGCTGCCATCGAGGTTGAAGCTGTACCCCAACGGGAGTATGAAAGAGACGATCTTGTTATTGCACCCGAAGCGTTCAAGTTCCTCCACCAGTTTAGGGAATACCGCTTCGCTGCTGGTGGTGCTGAAGGCGATCGCCAGGGGGCTCGTGATCCGTTTCATCAGGTCGAAAAGCCGATTGCCCAGTATCATGTATCCGACGAGTAACAGCAGTATCCAGAGGGATAAAATGCCCAGCAGGAAGGCTCCGAAGTATTTCATGTAGAGGACTGCGATGCTCTCCACGCCTCTTGTGGCCACGAC
>JBIKIB010000189.1:0-7114 GCA_044361845.1 Chitinophagaceae bacterium
GGCAGCAGCATCGTGAATGGTCTGCAGGGTATGCTTGCCAATGGCGGACTTACTCAGATCATGCGTCTTTTTGCCGGTAATGGGGGAGGCCAGGGCCAGTTGGCAGGCATCACAGGGATGCTCTCCAATCCTTTGGTTCAACAAATGATCCAGTCATTTACGGGAAAGATCACGCAGCAGTATAATCTCAGCCCAACAGCAGCACAGCAGGTAGGAACCTCTTTGATCCCACAGGTACTGCAGTCTCTATCGCAGCAAGTGAATGACCCGAACGATCCCAGCATAGATGTCAATGGTATCATGCAATCGCTCACAGGCGGTCAGGCAGGTGGATTTAATTTTAATGATCTGGCAAGTAAATTTTCGGGTGGTGTGACCGGTGATGTGAACGGAGATGGCGTCGTGGATATGCAGGATATGATCGCTTCCGTTTCCGGCGCAGCAAAAAATCAACAGCAGGCGGGCGGGAATCCCATCATGGATATGATTTCTCAGTTCATGAAGTGACCAATTGTTCATCTAACACCCGGGAGAGATGCTGACTCAATAAGTCCATCCTTCCGGTTTTTTTTTGACTTTTTCACAGTTCTTTATGAATGTTCGTCATTGAAAACGCATCATATAAGTGTTGACAACAGCAATGCAAGAAGCAAGGGAAAGAGTGTAACGATGGGAATGGAGGTAATGTCGATCTTTACAAAGGATTAACAAAATGTAATGCAACTTCTTTCAGCATTTTACATCTAAATAGTAAGCAGTCAAGTTTTTCTCATAAGCAGTTAGTTTTGGTTACGGCCCCTATTTCCATAGGGGCTTATTTTTTTGTCTGATTTTCAGTATGATCCAGGCAAGGCACGCTCCTGCGGCATCAGCGATCATATCCATCAGTTCGAAAGCCCTTTTCGTAAAGATGGATTGTACAAATTCCATTAGGATCCCATAACCTACAGAGATCAGGAACAGGTTTTGGAACAGTTTGTACATGGAATCCTGATTTCTGCCATGTGATAGTCCAAAGGACCAGAATATCACGAAACCTCCAAATAGGATGAAGTGTGCAATTTTATCCACATAGGGGATCTTCAGCAGGCCCGTACTTGGGATACCTGAAGATGGCATGGTCAGTAACAAAAAGATAAGGGCTGTCCATGCTATGGCAACCCATTTTGAACGGAGAAGGTCCGATATCATATGGTGTTTTATTCTCCTACCAGGGCACGGTAACCCTCATGGTCCATCAGGCCCTCCAGCTCAGAGGGATCCGAGAGTTCAATTTTGATCATCCATCCTTCGCCGTATGGATCTTTGTTCACGAGTTCGGGATTGGAATCCAGGTTTGGATTTTTTTCGAGAATCTTACCACTCACCGGAAGGTACAGGTCATTGACGGTTTTAACGGCTTCGACACTTCCGAAAACAGCTTCGGCAGGGAGCTGCTGACCAATGGTGTATATGTCGACATACACGATATCGCCCAGTTCGCCTTGAGCGAAATATGTGATGCCAACAGTGGCTATATTACCTTCTGCTAAGATCCACTCATGATCTTTTGTATATCGGAGATTGTCGGGAAAACTCATCTGTTCAGATTTACTGCAAGTTTAACGAATTCCGCTGTAATCCTCAAGATAAGTGGGGTGCTAATTGATCGTTTCAGGGAGTAGTGTTGCGTTTGACCAGTTTGACATTGAGGATCCTGATGTCTGTCAGGGGTTTGTTTGTCCCGGGTCCTGTGCCTGTCGCCGCAGCGGCGATCCTATCGACGACCTCCATCCCAGCTGTTACCCTTCCGAATATGGTGTAGTTCTGATCGAGGTGTGGAGCACCGCCATAAGATGTGTAGACTTCTCTTTGGTAGGGCGGTAATTTTCTTCCCTTGAGTCTGTGCGTCTCGACAGAGTCGAGCGAGGCATTTGTGAAAGTTCTTCCGTGTACGATGTAGAATTGTGAACCGCTGCTTGCTTTTTGTGGGTTCACATCATCTCCCATGCGTGCGGCCGCAAGGGAACCTCGTTTGTGGAAGAGCGCGGGGTTGAATTCTGCGGGTATGGTGTAGAGTGAATCGTTTTGTTGGTTTGTCTTTTCGGATGGTCGTCTTGTTTTCGGGTCACCTGCCTGAATCATGAATCCCCGTATGACGCGGTGGAACAGGATGCCTTGATAGAATCCGGTTTTTGCCAGCTTTAGGAAATTGTCTCGGTGCAGGGGTGTTTCGTCCGCCAGCCTGAGCATGATGATGCCTTCGGTCGTGGTCATTTCAACATCCCTGTTCCGATCTTTTTTCCTGAGCTTCACTGCTGGTTGTGCGGTTGATTCCTTCATGAGGAAGGATAGCAGGAATAAGCATGGTATGGCAATGCTTCGGATCATGATTTGGGTTGTGCAGGGTTGTGGTCAATCAAGGAGTTTATGGCTCTCGAAATAAAACAGCACATGGTCTTTCAGGAAATCCTCTTGTTGTTTGAGGGGTGTTGGCAAGATCTCTTTGAGTTGCCTGAAATGTGGCCAACCATCTTCATCGACCCGATCGATCTCATAGAATCCGCTACTACTCAGCAGTGTGCATACCGCTACATGCATCAGGTCTTGTTTTTGTTCTTTGGTATATTTTTCTGCCATCCCTCCCATTTCCTGAAGACCGATCAGGAATAGAATGGTTTCAAGGTCTGGTTTTTTACCGAAACGCATCATGAGTTTTTCCTCGAGTTTCCACCATCTGGCTTGTAGGTCGTCCTGTATCTGCATCCTGCAAAATTAGTCAAGAAAGGACATCCATGTTGTCTGTTCTGCAATTGAACGTGAAGGTTATCTTTGCCGCAAATCAGGAATCATGTTGCAGGTGAACCATATCCGCCAGTACAGGGAGAAAGTGCTGGAAAGACTTTCTGCCAAGTATTTCACGGAGACCGCTTTGGTGGATGCGGTCATTGAAAAGGACGATCTGCGCAAGCGGATCCAGTCTGCCAATGATGAGCTCCTCTCCCGGCGGAACCTGGCATCAAAGGAGATCGGAGCCCTTATGTCGAAGGGTTTGAAGGATGATGCGGAAGTCCGTAAGCAGGAAGTGACCGAGTTGAAGTCGAAGATCGATCGGAATGAACAGGAGTTGGCAAGGCTTGAGGTTGAGATCAGGGAAGACCTGCAGCGCATTCCCAATCTGCCACATGAGCAAGTACCTGCCGGTCGTACGCCAGAGGACAACGAGGTGGTGCGGCAGTGGGGCAATGTGCCTGTGCTCCATGATGGTGCGGTCCCTCATTGGGATCTGATCAAAAAATACGATCTCGTTGATTTTGAGACCGGCGTAAAGATCACTGGAAGTGGATTTCCCCTTTTCAAAGGGCGCGGTGCAAAGCTCCAGCGTGCTTTGATACAGTACTTTCTGGACTGTAATACGGAAGCCGGCTACACCGAGTACATCCCCCCTTATATGGTGAACGAGGCTTCTGCGTACGGGACGGGTCAGCTTCCCGATAAGGAAGGGCAGATGTACTACATGCCGGCCGATAATTTTTACATGATCCCCACTGCGGAAGTACCTGTGACCAATATCTACCGGGATGAGATCCTGAAGGAATCGGATCTGCCGATCCTCATGACTGCCCACTCTCCCTGTTTTCGCAGGGAGGCCGGTAGTTTCGGGAAGGACGTGCGCGGACTCAATCGTGTCCATCAGTTCGATAAGGTGGAGATCGTACAGCTGGTGCATCCCGATAAAAGTTATGAAGTGCTGGAGCAGATGGTGGAGCACGTGGAGCGGTTGGTGCGATCTCTCGGACTTCCATACCGGATCCTTCGGTTATGCGGTGGAGATATGAGTTTTTCATCGGCTATGACCTATGACTTTGAGATCTACAGTGCAGCCCAGGAGCGTTGGCTGGAGGTGAGCTCCGTTTCGAACTTCGAGGCTTATCAGTCCAACAGGATGAAGATACGTTTCAGGGATGCCGAGGGCAGGATGCGGCTTGTACACTCCCTCAATGGAAGTTCCCTTGCATTGCCAAGGATCATGGCCGGCCTTCTGGAGAATTTCCAGACACAGGATGGCATCCTCTTGCCAGCGGTTTTGCACCGGTATGTCGGATCCGACAGGCTCGTGTAGGCATGACCGTTAGTTTTTCCCATTTAATGGGATCAGGGTCGTTGCTTCATTGTTTCAGTGGATCATCCGGCGGTCATCATTTTTTTTCGGATATCCTCCACGCGATGGTTCATCACGCGAAACCATAGGGGTGGGATGAGCGACAGGATCATCATGCCCGGATAGCCGGTTGGCATCTGTGGTGCATCATCATGATGACGCAGCACCTGGTATTTCCGGCTTGCGAGGTAGTGGTGGTCGCTGTGCCGGGAAAGTTCAAAGAGTACGATGCGTCCCAGCACATGGTTGCTGTTCCAGCTATGGATGGGTAGTGCCCTTTCGTAGCTGGAGGGCCCTGTTTTGCGTCTCTGGAGGCCGTAGTGTTCTATGTAATTGACGGTTTCGAGCATCAGGAACCCAATAACCGCTGATGCCAGGAAATAGAGCGTTGTCAGCCAGCCGAATAAAAGGAAGATGCCGGTGACAAATGCCAGCTGAATCAGTTGGAACATCAGCATTTCATTTTTCCAGTGTAGGAATGGCAATGATTTTTTCTTCAGATCCCCGCTGCAGATCTCCCATGCCGATCGGTACGCACCGATCACCGTTCGCAGGTAAAATCGGTAAAGGGGTTCGTTGAAGCGTGCGCTGCTGGGGTCTTCGGGCGTGCTCACTCTTTTGTGGTGTCCTTTGTTGTGCTCGATGAAGAAATGCATGTAGAGTGAGGTGAGCAGGAGCATTTTTGCCATGGTCTGTTCGTATTTCTTGTTGCGATGGCCCAGTTCGTGACCGACGTTGATGCCAAAGACCCCGCAGAGTAATCCCATCACGAATATCCTGCCTGTGATATCACTGGCACTCAGATTGGTTTGTTTGAATCCGTCGAGGAATAAGAATAATGCGACGAACTGCATTGGAATGGTCAGGTATATCCAAAAGTCGTAAGCCCTGTCGTCTTTTGCCAGTTCTTCTTCTGCTGTGGAGAGGTTTTTCTCATCCGGATGGAAGAGCAGCTCCATTAATGGAATCATTATCCATACCAGTGTCAAGGGGAGGAATACCTGCCAGCCTGTCTGCAAAAAAGCGTTGATGGATAATCCAAAAACCAGCAAAGGGGTAGCGTATTTAAGTGGACGTGTGTTCATATTGAATCATTTATCGCGGCTCATGGCCACCCTGTACAACAGGAATGACAGCAGGGCAAATAGCATCGTGCCCAGGATATAATATCCGTTTGTTCCCAGGTAGCTGACGAGGGAGTGTTCCATGCTGATGCCTGCGAGGGTCTTGCTGATGTTTTCGTTAGCGAACAGGAAGGCCACTGCCACACCGGCGAGTGCTCCTCCTGCAACAAGTCCCGTTGCGAATAGGTTGCCTTTTCGAAGATCTTCTTCATCGTCTCCGGCTTTATCCCCTTGGCGTTTAGCGAGTTTGTTGTCGACTGCGCCGCGAATGGCTCCGCCAATGAAAATGGGAAGGGTTGTGGAGAGGGGGAGGTAGATGCCGATGGCGAAGCTGAGGGCTTTGATGCCGCAAAGTTCCATGACAACTGCGATGGCCACGCCCACGATGACGAATTGCCAGTCGAGGTTGAAAGAGAGTATCCCTTTTATCAGGGTGGCCATCAGGGTGGCCTGTGGGGCGGAGTATTTATCGGTGCCGATGGCATGGTCGATGCCTTGAGCCACCATTTCCGCAGTAGGGGTATCGAGGATCTTCACCGTCAGTCCGATGGCCAGGGATGAAACGATCGCTCCGATGAAGAGTGCCATCTGTTGATATTTTGGCGTGGCACCCACTATATAACCTGTCTTCAGGTCTTGCGAGGTGGCACCTGCGTTTGCTGCAGCGATGCATATCATGCCGCCGACGACGAGTGCCATGGGTTCATATACTTTACCTGTCCATCCAACGGCTATGAAAACAAGGCATGTGCCCATCAGCGTGGCGATGGTCATGCCGGAGATGGGGTTGTTGGACGAACCTATGAGTCCTACGATGCGGGAGGAGACTGTTACGAAGAAAGCGCCAAAAATCACTACCAGAATACCCAGGAGCATTTTGCTCAGCACGCTGTCACCCGGTACCTGAGGGAGTATGGTCATCAATAGGATGAGGCCGATGCTGCCGAAGCCTACTACTTTTATGGAAAGGTCTCGTTCTGTGCGGTCAATGGTTTCCACCGTTCCTGTTTCATTTTTCCGGAGGGAACCGACGCTGCCTTTGAAGGAGGATATGATGGTTGGTATTGTTTTGAACAGGGTGATGAATCCGCCTGCTGCCACGGCACCGGCGCCTATTTGCCTGACATATGCGCGATAGATGGCCACGGCATAGTCGTTGAAGGTATGGGTCAGGGGATCCCATCCGCCGGGTCCGCCGGCTGTTACCATATCTTTCAGATAGCCAAGCTTTATGAGTTGTTGTGCGATGACATCCGCAGGCACCAGGGATGCCAGCAGTGGGTTGAATACAAACCAGGTGAGGACGGAACCTGCGACCAGAATACCTGCGATCTTCGGTCCGATGATATACCCAACGCCGAGGTATTCTGGTGTGATCTCACCGCTCACTTTTGCCGAAGGGAAGTATTTGTTTGCCTGCTGTGTCATGAATGCGGGCGTTTCAGCGATGATGTGGAGGATTTTCTGGAGGAAGGCATAGGCCATGGCAATACCCAGTCCCCAGAAGGCTGTCCGGGCGAAATCCCCGCCTTTCTCACCGGCTTTTAGCACGGAGGCGCAAGCGGTTCCTTCCGGGTAAGGAAGGGTTCCGTGTTCTTTCACGATCAGGGGACGCCGGAGGGGTATCATCATCAAGGTACCTAGGATACCCCCGAAAATCGCGAGCGTGAGGATCGTGATATAGTTAAAATAGGCACTGCTGCTTTTTTCGCTCAGGAAGAGGAATCCCGGAAGGGTGAAGACGACACCGGCTGCAATACTTTCACCGGCCGACCCTGTTGTCTGGATGATATTGTTTTCGAGTATGGTGGTACGCAGGAAAAGCTTACTAAGGGCAATGGCCATCACT
>JBIKIB010000190.1:0-7063 GCA_044361845.1 Chitinophagaceae bacterium
GACAGTCTGTAAATGTAGTTTTCAGTCCTCAAATTTGCAATAGGCAGCTGATATTCCGCTGATTGTCAGATGCTGAACATGAATTCCACGAAGCGAATAGCCAGTAATAAGGGCCTGTGTGCTTTGGGGAAAGATTTCCGCATGACGGAATGGGACTAATCCATCAAAAGGGAAATATGATGTACCTCACATCTTCGGGGAAAGATGACATCAATCTATGAGCGGGCCGGGATGTACGATACATTATACCATGTTGGAAATTATCCGAACAGAAAAACCGGAATAGTCAACTCCATCAGGACATCTTCCTCCGAACCTGCAATACATCCTAAAGAACGATCAAGAACAAAAACGCGATCGTGATCAATCCCGCGTAAATGATCGATGGTTTCATCCCCAGTGAGAAATTCATGTCCGGCTTCGGCAGTGGGGTTGGAATCGGGATCATCAACTGCGGGTCATGATCATCCTGTGCGGTCTCCACATACAACAGGCCATCTCGCATTTCCTTTTTTATAATTTTCTCCGAGGCGATGAGTTTTTCCAGTGATATCGGGAGTTTGGACTTGCCGGAATTGATATTCATCGATCGTATCAGAAAAGATCCCGGCTTTGACAGGGGATCGAAACGCAGGCTTTTCAGACCATCCGATGGAATTGTAAAATCAATGCGTTCAAAGTCCCCTTCTGCATGGAGGGATGCCGTGGCTGTATTTGATTCAGACAGCCCCCCACCAGTATCAAAATAAACCTTCGAGGTGTCGGGCTTGTCGGCTTTGATCTCAACGGAAAAAACGGCTTCATGAGGAAGACCCGCCAGCAGGAAAAAGAAAATGATCCCCAATGCGAATAAGTAAAGCATACCGGGGTATTTGAATGCATTTATATTGTTGCTGGGGTCTTCCATATCAATGAAGCTTGTTAAAAATGAATAAATCAGAATATGGGGAACAGTTTCAATTTCATTTTTTACATGTACGAGTCATACACCGCATCACCTTTACAGTTGGGTTTGCGTAGTTCAATTGGATGCGAGCAGAATGCAATGCAGAACGTTATGAGAAAATAAAAATTGTCTCAACTGAGATCAAGACACTTGTTGATTGACATTTGGCGAATAACCCAGGATCTTACCTGGAGCATACACTACTAATTTCGACATGATGATACTCATTCCTGTCATTGAACCCGAAGGTATAGGAGGATTCATCAGGTACTGCTATCATTCTTTTTCATGAATTCAGCAATTTTTTGCTCGTTTGTATCACAGCTCTTTGAAAGTGTGTCTATGATATTTTGTTGTTCTGTTTCTGTCCTGTTTTGACTTAATTTTTTCTTCGCTTGCAGATCAGTGACAAATATATTAAATGCAACTATCCCGTTTGCCATTTTCATCTTATAATCATCCGGCAAACTCTCCCATTGAGATTTGTATGAAGTTTCATAATTGTTGATCGTAGCTTCAAGCAGGTCAAATATTTCATGGGTTTCGCTCACAAGCGATGCTTTGCCGTATGCGTGAACTGAAATATAATTCCACGTAGGTACATTCAGTTCTTTTTCATAGTTTTTTGGGGAAATATATGCATGTGGTTCACTGAAAATTATGAGTACCTGATTATTTTCAATGTCTGCCCATTGTGGGTTTGCTTTTGCGAAATGCGATGTCAAAATCACATTTTCGTCCTTTTCCGTCACGACAAATGGCAAATGAGTAGCAATAGGAAAGCTATTTTTCGCGGTGATGATGGTCGCGAAACTGAATTGTCGCATGAATGAGACAATTTCATCCTTGTCAGTGGTCTGATTGAATTTTGGGATATACATACGCTGTTGGTTTGGATCAGATCATGCTATTCAAAAAGTGGCGAAACCGATTTGCACTATTCAACTGATCATTGTTTTTTTGTTCTTGTAGTACGGCACACATCGATCCTTATGGATGTACAAATTCGATCGCTTTAAATAAGATATCATTGTTCAGACCATCTGCCGAAAACAGAGGTTTGTTTATATTTTATAACCGATCTGCTCACTTCATGCGCGATTACCGGCAGTTCCGGTTCCTCTTGGTTTTTGGACCAACAAGTTAGGGTTGCGGTCGCAAAGTAAAATTGCATCAACAACATCAGAAACCTCTGTTGCCTTCGTTATGGATTTGTTATCGACCACATGCATCACCTGCACCAATCTGACATTCGGAAGTTCTGTATAAACCCAATATTTATTCGATCCTATCATTTGTGAAGATTTCTCAGGACCAACCCTGCCGGGGCGCCGCCACCAGCTTGCATTTCCCGATAAATCAGAGCATTTTCGGTTGGATCTGCAGAGCAGTGAATGAATTTCTGCAACTGCGTCCCGATCGCCCGAAGAGGGAATGTAATATGAGGCAATGAGATGGATACCCTTTTGCAGAAATGCTCAGCAAAGATCCGGCTGCGGCAGGGATCGTCATTGTCGGGTCGCATTGACGGACACGCCGTGGATATTACCGAATTGACGAAGGCAGGCATCCCTGTTCCTTCTTGGAATGCCGACCTGGAACTGGCAAAAAAGCTGCATCTCTTGTTTTAATACCGTACAGCTGTGGCGCTTTATGACCATCATCACCTCATTGACAAGTGTGTAATCGAATTCGATGTCATATTGATCTTCGATGGATTTTTCCACGGCCCGCCCGACCTGTAATGCCAGTGCTGCCGCATTCTTGTAGGCGTTGATGAGGCCCGGCACACCCAGCAGGGTACCCCCGAAGTAGCGGACGACGATCACGGCGGTGTCCGTCAGTCCACGACTGTCGATCTGCCCCAGTATCGGTTTGCCAGCGGATCCGGCCGGTTCGCCGTCATCACTTGACCGGAATCGCATCCCCTCCAGGCCAATCCGATAAGCGAAGCAGTGGTGGACGGCCTTCGGATGTTCCTTCGTGAGAACCTTCAGCCGCTCTTTGAAAGCCTCCTCCGAAGATAACGGAAATGCATAAGCGATGAACCTGCTGCCACGGTCGATGAACTCCGCCTGCGACCCCTGCTCCACGGTGAGGTAGGTGAATGCATCCTTTCCGAATGGATTACTCATTTGTGAAGATCTCTGTTTTATCCTTACCGATCATGGCTGAATCACCCTTCAAACCTTTAGGCAGCAAGGGTCCCGGGTAGCCACCCGGAATTCGTTTATCCATTGCCGTTATCCGGCGTATCTCATCCCACGCTCCGAGGCGCAGGAATGACTCCAGAAGGATGGTGCCTCCCTCCACCAGGACACTCTGCAAATTCAATCCATACATCCGGTCGAGGATCGCCGGCAGTAGGTCCCTTTCATCATCCACCCTGCAATACCATAGATGGCCGTCCCGATCATCCCGAAGGGTATTGAACACGATAACGGTGGCGCCAGGATCGAAGATCCGACGGGTCTGTGGCAATCGGAGGTACCGGTCGATGACAACCCTCACCGGATCGACACCTGAGTGGCCGGACCTGACCGTCAGCATAGGGTCATCCTGCACCACGGTATCCGTACCGACCATGATCGACTGTTCGGCTTCCCGCCACCAATGCACTTTCAGGGAACTCATGGGATTCGATATGGATGTCCTTTCCTTTCCCGGACCAGCGATCATCCCATCGGCGGTCTGTGCCCATTTGAGTATGACATACGGACGTTTCTTCCGGTGGAAGGTGAAGAATCGCCTGTTCAGCCACTCCGCCTGCGATCCCAGCACCCCGACCCGCACGATGACACCGGCATCCCTGAGCTGCTCCAGCCCTTTACCATCGACCAGCGGGAACGGATCACGACAAGAAACCACCACTTCGGGTATGCGTTCCCGTATGATCCGGTCGGTACAGGGTGGCGTCTTTCCATGGTGGGCACAGGGTTCCAGGGAAACGTACAGTGTCGAGCAGGGGATCAGGTGCCTGTCCGCATCGGCCACGGCATCCAGACAATCAACCTCCGCATGGACCCCGCCGAATTTCCGGTGATACCCCTCACTGATGATGCGGCCATCATGAACGAGCACGGCACCGACCATCGGATTAGGTGCAACCTTTCCAAGCCCCTTTGCAGCCAGGAGCAGGCAGCGAGACATGTATCGTTCATCTGCACACATAGTCGCAAAGGTGCGAAGATCGAGAGGAAACACAAAGAATCTTATAGGTGCTTAACGGCTTTGACCATACGATCCCTTCCCGTGATGTCTTTTGCGACGGAGATCTCACGATATGAGAATCCCTCCAGCAGGGATCGCATGGCTTCTCCCATGCTTTCATGGATCTCGAAGAACAGCATCCCGCCCGACCGGAGGTGTGTGTCGGCAAATCGGCAGATGGCGCGGTAGAACAGCAACGGATCCGACCCGTCGACGAACAATGCCATATGTGGCTCATATCGGAGGACATTCTCCCGCATCTCCTGCCGGTCGTCCTGAAGCACGTAGGGAGGATTTGACACGATGAGGTCGAATACCGGAAGCTTATCGCGCGAGGCCTTGTCAAGAATATCAGTTTGTCTGAAAATGATCTCTGCATGATTGGCCTCACCATTCTCAGCCGCCAGCTGCAATGCCGCAGCGCTGGCATCCAGTCCCCATAATTCGTCATGGGGGCATTTACGCTTCAGGGCGATGGCGATGCACCCGCTCCCCGTTCCGATATCGGCGATGCGGAACACGCCTTCTGCGGAAGATCCTTTCGCGTCCGTGACGCCGCTGTTGTCCATTCCAACTTTTCGGACTTCGATCTCCCGAACGATCCAATCCACCAGCTCCTCCGTCTCCGGCCGGGGGATGAGTACACGTTCATCCACAAAAAGCCGCATACCTGCGAACCAGCTTGTACCGATGACGTACTGCACAGGTCTCCAGCGAAGGAGTTCGTCGCGGCACCGGTGCCATTCGGATAGTTGTACGGGAAGAAGGGGGTCGTGTTGGCGGACCAGTCTTTGCGACCTGGACAATCCGGTGATATGTTCCATCACCCAGTCGGAGATGGTTGCCGCTTCACGGCTATCGTACAGGGCGGAGAGATCGTTGCGAAGGGTCTTTTGAGAAGTCCGGATATCCATTGACAGGTACATCATCAGTTCTTATCGACCGACAGGACCGTCCGGGCACCGAGGTCTCTTGCCACACGCATGACAGCCACCACCTCATCGATGGGTACCGTCTTGTCAGCATTGATGACGACCGTGGGGATCTCGGTCTTCTCCTTCTGGATGGCCGGCAGGAGTGCTTCGCGCAGCGCTTCCGGCGTGACCTTGGTCTGTCCGACATAGTATTGCTTATCGGCATCGATGGAGACCACAACATTCTGCTTTGCCTTGGTATCACTCTTCGACTTGGGTTGCGAGAGTCTGATGACATTAGGATTGGCGAGGGTGGACACGATGAGGAAGAACATCAACAGGATGAACAGGATGTCGTTGAGTGCATCCGTGAAGACCTCCGCTTCTCCTCTGAATTTCTTTCTCAGTTGCATGGTTTCCTTACTTGGTGGGCTCCTGAAGAATATCCAGGAAGTCGGCAGCGGCCACTTCCATCTTATTGGCGGTCTTATCGATCTGGGTATGGAGGTAGCTATGTCCGAGAAAGGCCAGCAGGCCGATGAGCAGGCCTGAAATGGACGTCACCAGCTTCACATACAGACCTCCTGCAATGGTGTTCAGCACAAATTCCCCGGTGGTGTTGATATCGAAGAACAACTGCATGAGTCCTGCCAGTGTACCGATGAAACCGAAGATCGGTGCAGCGCGGGATATCACGCTCAGCACACTCAGGTTCCGCTCAAGGTTATACATCTCTATCTGGGCGACATTCTCCATGCTTCTTTCGATCGCATCGATCGGTTTGCCGATGCGCTGAATGCCCTTATCGATGATGCGTGCCACGGGGGTGTTCGTATTCCGTGCGATGCCACGTGCCGCGGAGACATTTCCGTTGATGATATGGTCACGGATGATCGGCATGAAATTATCATCCAGTCCGGCCGCCTTTCGGATCGCGATATGCCGCTCTACGAAAAAGAATACCACTGCGACGAACAGCAATGCCAGCGGGATCATCAGCGGCCCGCCGGATGCAAGTATTTCCCATAGATGCACTTTTGGGGCAGGCACCGGGGTGACGATATTTGAAACGGAGTCTATGACCTGTAATAGCCAACCTGTCATGGGATAAAATTTACAGGAACCAAAGATGGTTTAAAAAAATGTATGCCGTGATGACTTAACAAAATATTTGGATGCCCTCACTTCTCGATCCTGTTATCCATCTGCATGAGCGCCATGATCTGATTCATGGTTTTCTGCATGTTTTCGCTGCTGCCGTCAAGGAAAATGACATTCCCCTTTCCCACTTCCGCGAAGTTCTTGATGGCTTCTGTCCACATACTGAACAGGATCACATTCGTATCCAGGTTGGCCTGTTTGAGTTGTTCGGCAGCTTCGGTCATGCCCTTGGCGACTTCCTGGCGGAAAAGTGCCACACCCTGTCCGCGCAGCCTGGCCGCTTCCCTTTCTGCTTCTGCGGAGATCTTGATGGCATTGCCTTCTGCTTCTGCACCCTTGGTTTTGGTGATCAGAAGGGCCTGTCCTTCGTTCTCGGCAGCGGCTTTCAGGTTGTTGGAAGCAACGACACGGCTCATGCTCTCAAGGATCAGCTGGTCGAAAGTGATATCATTTATCTGCAGATCTATCAGGTGATATCCCCAATCTTCGAGTGACTGGTCGATCTCGTCTTTTACAAAAGATACGATCTCCCGCCTAAGGCCAAGGATCTCCGACTGGCGCTTGGTGGCGACAAAAGCCCTGATGGTACCTTCGATCGTACGGGTAAGGGCCTGCATCAGGTCACGGTCACTGAAGAATTTGAAGGCGACCTTCTTGATGGTATCCTCTGAATCGTTCTGAACCGAATAAAGCAGCATGCTTTTAAAATATACGTTGGCCTGATCCTGTGTGACGGCCTGGAACTCAAGCTCCACCGAGCGGTTCTGAACACTCACGGATCGGGAGACCTTTTCAAGGATGGGGATCTTGAAACTCAGTCCCGGCCGCAATA